>NZ_JBHTSL010000007.1:0-139771 GCF_042795115.1 Arthrobacter sp. NPDC056493
ACGATTTTTGTGGTGCGCCGCTAAAACCCCCTGGCCACACCGGAATTCCGGTATCGCCAGGGATTTTGCGCGTCATGGGTTGATATCTGCGTCGCCATGTCAGCTCCCGGGGCAGAATGGGCGCATGGAACCTCGCGGAAAGATCACCGATGTGCCGGGCGTGCGTGTGGGGCACCAGCAGAAGTCCGACGGCGGGTGGCTGAGCGGGGTGACGGTGGTCCTGCCCCCTGCGGGGACAGTCGGTTCGGTGGATGTCCGCGGGGGAGGACCAGGAACCCACGAGACCGATGCGCTGGACCCCACCACGCTGGTGCGCACCGTGGACGCAGTCGTTCTTACCGGCGGCAGCGCCTACGGCCTGGTCACCGCGCACGGTGCCCAGCGCTGGTGCGAGGAACAGCGCCGCGGCTTCGCCGTGGCGGGTGGAGTGGTGCCGATCGTGCCGGCCGCAGCCATCTTCGACCTCGGCCGCGGCGGTGACTTCACTGCGCGCCCGGACGAGGCCATGGGCTACGCGGCGGCAGTGGCCGCCGGCGCGCAGACGGAAGGGCACGACGTCGAACGCGGCAACGTGGGTGCCGGCACCGGAGCCGTCATCGGGCGCGGGAAATACAAGGGGGGAGTGGGCACAGCGTCGGTCACGCTTGAGAGCGGCGTGGTAGTCGGTGCCCTGGCAGTGGTGAACGCCCTGGGCCTGCCGTTCGGCGAAGCTGTTGGTGACCCTGGCACATCGGAGCAGCGGACGGAACCCGGCCCCGGCACCCAACTCAACACCACGCTCGTTGTCGTCGCCACTAATGCAGCGCTGGATGTGGCCGAGTGCAAGCGGACGGCGTCGGCCGCCCATGCGGGGCTGGCACGGGCGCTGAATCCGAGCCACACGCTGGCCGACGGGGACACCGTGTTCTGCCTCGCCACGGGTGGCCAGGAGCTCGACAGGAGTACGGAAGCTGCCCGGCAGATTAGTCTCATAACGCTGCAGAGCGCGGCAGCCGACGTCGTACGTTTGGCCATCCTGGACGGGGTCGGCAGCGCCCGGCCGGTGACAACTCCTGCCGGCGAATTTGGTGCATACCCGGGCAATGTGCGCTAACATGGCTGGATTTAACTTTCCGGTCCTAATGCCGTAGAGTTGCATGTTGGTTGTCTGCCCTGCCACGCCCATTTGCGGCCGGAGGGCGACGGTCAATCAAATCAAAAACGTCCGCAGTCATGCCCGGCGCCAGCCGGAGGTCTGTGGCAAACAACAGTTAGCGGAGGATATGGCCAAGAAGGACGGGGTCATTGAGATCGAGGGCGTAGTGACTGAGGCGCTGCCCAACGCGATGTTTCGCGTTGAGCTCACCAACAAGCACGTGGTCCTCGCACACATCTCTGGGAAGATGCGCCAGCACTACATCAGGATTCTTCCTGAGGACCGCGTAGTGGTGGAGCTGAGCCCTTATGACCTGACACGTGGTCGTATCGTCTACCGCTACAAGTAAACGTTGGGCGGTCAGGCAATTGCCTACGGCCGCTCCAACGGCCCAACTGCTATCACGCAAAGGAACGCCATGAAGGTCAAGCCGAGCGTCAAGCAGATCTGCGAAAAGTGCAAAGTGATCCGCCGTAACGGCCGGGTCATGGTGATCTGCGAGAACCCGCGCCACAAGCAGCGCCAGGGCTAATTCCCGTCAGGGAATCCCTGGGTTGCTAACCCACGCAAGTAAATAAAGGCAGCACAAGCTGAACTGGGACATTGAGCTAGAAAGAGTCCGGACAGCTGACCCCCGGTCGGAGGCTGGGGCCGCACTGAAAGTGCGGGTGTACTGCCTACGACCTCCGGTTTATTCAAGGAGTACCGCCACTATGGCTCGTCTCGCTGGCGTAGACATTCCCCGCGAAAAGCGGCTGGAAATTGCGCTTACTTACATCTACGGCGTGGGCAAGACCCGTGCACACGAAACCCTGGCTGCCACCGGCATCAGCGCTGACGTTCGGGTCAAGGACCTGACGGACGCGCAGCTGGTAGAGCTGCGTGACTACATTGAAGGCAACTACAAGGTTGAGGGTGACCTTCGCCGCGAAGTAGCAGCAGATATCCGCCGCAAGGTTGAAATCGGCAGCTACGAAGGCCTGCGTCACCGCAAGGGCCTGCCCGTACGCGGTCAGCGTACGAAGACCAACGCTCGTACCCGCAAGGGCCCGAAGCGTACCGTCGCCGGCAAGAAGAAGGCCCGCTAAACCGCATTTGCCTGACGGCAAATGTGGGATCAGCACGGCCTTCCCCCAAATAACTTTCTGTAGGAGAAGAAATGCCCCCGAAGACTCGTGGCGCGGTTCGCAAGCCGCGTAAGAAGGACAAGAAGAATATCGCGCTTGGCCAGGCGCACATCAAGAGCACGTTCAACAACACCATCGTGTCCATCACGGACCCGACCGGTGCTGTGATCAGCTGGGCTTCCGCCGGTGAGGTTGGATTCAAGGGCTCGCGTAAGTCCACCCCGTTCGCTGCGCAGATGGCTGCCGAAGCCGCCGCCAAGCGTGCACAGGAGCACGGCCTGAAGAAGGTTGACGTGTTCGTCAAGGGACCGGGTTCCGGACGCGAAACCGCCATCCGTTCGCTGCAGGCTGCCGGCCTCGAGGTTGGCTCCATCCAGGACGTCACCCCCGCCGCGCACAACGGCTGCCGTCCGCCGAAGCGCCGCCGCGTCTAAGTACTTTCCGCAGCCGGAGCTTGCCCGGACCCGTTTCGGGTCCGGGCAAGCCCAGCGCGTTAAGTCTCAGACCGATTTTCCACCACCTGTGTTGCGTCATATAGCGGATGCTCGCCGAAAGGAAACCTAAGTGCTCATTGCACAGCGCCCCACCCTCTCCGAAGAGGTCGTCTCCGAAAACCGCTCCCGTTTCATCATTGAACCGCTGGAGCCGGGCTTCGGTTACACCCTCGGAAACTCCCTCCGCCGTACCCTGCTCTCCTCCATCCCCGGTGCCGCTGTAACCAGCATCCGGATCGATGGCGTGCTGCACGAGTTCACGACGGTTCCGGGTGTCAAGGAAGATGTCACCGAGATCATCCTCAACATCAAGAACCTGTCCGTGTCCTCCGAGCACGACGAGCCGGTTGTTGCTTACCTGCGCAAGCAGGGCCCTGGAGTCGTCACCGCCGCGGACATCGCTCCGCCGGCCGGCGTCGAGTTCCACAACCCGGATCTGCACATTGCCACGCTGAACTCGAAGGGCAAGTTCGAACTCGAACTGACCATCGAGCGCGGCCGCGGCTACGTTTCGGCAGCTCAGAACAAGTCCGGCGACGCAGAGATCGGCCGTATTCCGGTTGACTCCATCTACTCGCCGGTGCTGAAGGTTACTTTCCGCGTGGAAGCCACCCGTGTTGAGCAGCGCACCGACTTCGACAAGCTCATTGTCGACGTCGAGACCAAGCAGGCCATCGCCCCGCGCGATGCCGTTGCTTCCGCAGGCACCACCCTGGTGGAACTGTTCGGTCTGGCCCGCGAGCTGAACACCGCAGCTGAGGGTATCGAGATTGGCCCGTCGCCGACGGATGCTGCCCTGGCAGCAGACATGGCTCTGCCGATCGAGGATCTGGACCTCACGGTCCGTTCCTACAACTGCCTCAAGCGTGAGGGCATCCACACCGTGGGTGAACTCGTTGCCCGCTCCGAGGCTGACCTGATGGACATCCGTAACTTCGGTGCGAAGTCCATTGATGAGGTCAAGGCAAAGCTGGTTGAACTGGGTCTGTCCCTGAAGGACTCGCCTCCCGGTTTCGACCTGGCAGCCCGCGCCGCAGCCATCGAAGAGGACGACGCCGCGTTCAGCGACGACGAGCTCTAACAAGCAGATCTTGGCCGAGGGGCTGGCCCGCACCGCGTTGTGCGCAGCCCCCGGCTTCCATATGAGGAGAAACAATTATGCCTACCCCCACTAAGGGTCCGCGCCTCGGAGGCGGCCCGGCTCACGAGCGTCTCATGCTCGCGAACCTGGCTGCCGCACTGTTCGAGCACAAGCGGATCACCACCACGGTCACCAAGGCCAAGCGCCTGAAGCCGTACGCAGAGCGCCTGGTCACGTTCGCCAAGCGTGGCGACCTCGCTTCCCGCCGCCGCGTTCTCGGCCTGATCAGTAACAAGGGCGTCGTCCACGAGCTGTTCACCGACATCGCCCAGGCTGTGGAGAACCGCAACGGTGGCTACACCCGCATCACCAAGATCGGCAACCGCAAGGGCGACAACGCTCCCATGGCTGTCATCGAGCTGGTTCTTGATCCGGTTTCCGCCAAGCAGGCTGTTGTAGCCGAGGCTACCCAGGCTGCCGCCGCTGCTGCTCCGGCCGCTGAGGAAGCTGCTGCTGAAGAGGCTCCGGCCGAGGAAGCTGCTGCTGAAGAGGCTCCGGCCGAGGAAGCTGCTGCTGACGAGGCTGCTGCCGACGAGAAGGACGCGAAGTAGTTCGCTAAATCCTTCGCATAGACTTAAGTCTATGAACCACCAAAAACCCGCGGCCCCCGTTTTGGGGGGCGGCGGGTTTTTGCGTATCCGGATCGATTTGGCGTACGACGGCGGCCCGTTCAGCGGGTGGGCAGTGCAGCCCGGCCGGCGTACCGTTCAGGGAGTTCTGGAGGGGGCGCTGGAGCTGCTGCTCCGCCGCCCTGTGCGCGTCACCGTCGCCGGGCGTACGGATGCCGGCGTGCATGCCCGCGGCCAGGTGGTACACCTCGACCTGGCGGAAGCCGAGTGGCTGGGACTGAACCGCGGCGCGGATGTTGATCCCGCCGTCGCCCTCCTCCGGCGCCTCCGCGGGGCGCTCAGCCGGGGGCTGGGGGACCAGACCGGCGCTATTATGGTGCACCACGCCGCTGTTGCCCCTGAGGGCTTTGACGCCCGGTTCTCGGCACTGTGGCGCCGCTACAGCTACCGGATCGCGGACGGCCCGGAGAAATGGGATCCGCTCAGCCGGTACGACACGCTCTGGCACAAGACGCCCCTGGACGTGGACCTGCTGAACGAAGGCTCGGCGAAGCTGCTGGGCCTGCACAACTTCCTCGCTTTCTGTAAGCCACGCGAGGGTTCCACCACCGTCCGGGAGCTGCAGCGGTTCGAGTTTTCCCGTGGGCAGGACGGCCTTATCGTGGCTACCGTCCAGGCCGACGCCTTCTGCCACAATATGGTGCGCGCCCTGGTGGGCTCGGCGCTGTACGTGGGGGAGGGCCAAGAGCCCCCGGAATGGCTGCACGAGCGGCTGCTCGCACGGAAGCGGGACGCACGGTCCGTCCTGGCTGCGCCGCACCCCCTGGTGTTCGAGGAAGTGGCCTACCCCTCCGACGGCGAACTGCTCGCCCGGGCAGAGCTCACGCGGGCACTGCGGGAGTAATACCCTGCCGGGGTTTTCGCCCCGTGGCTAGTAGGCTGAGAAGCAGTCTTAGTAATTCGGTCCTTACAGGGGGTAAGGGATGGATGATCGTCGCGTCGTTGTGGTCATCGAGAGGGATGAGGAAGTCCGGTCCCTCTTGCGTGCGACCCTCGCGGAAGCCGGTTTTGACGTGCATTGCGCTGCCACCGGTGAGTCCGGGCTTGCGTTGGTGCAGGCCAGGCACCCGGACACCGTCACACTGGACCTGGTGCTTCCTGACATGGACGGCTACGAGGTGCTTCAGCGCATCCGCGAATTCAGCGACACCTACATCCTGATCGTCACAGCTCGAAGCGCCCTTCGCGCCACTTTGAAGGCCTTCGACGCCGGGGCCGACGACTACATGGTCAAGCCCATTCGGCCACGGGAGCTCCGGGCGCGCGTTGACGGCATGCTGCGCCGGCCCCGTCAACTGACTGTCCCGCGAATCGTGACGCCCCGGGAAGCGCCGCTGGTGTCACCGCGGCTGCGGGCCTCTGTCGCGCCGGTGCGCAGCCTGCGGCCGGCCGAAACACGCGCGGTGGCGCAGGGCACGCCAGCCGCCCCGCCACTCGCCGCAGCCCGCGGCTACGAGCACAAGGGGCTGGAGCTCGACAGCGCAACGCGGGCGGCCACCCTCGGAGGGCGCGCCCTGCAGCTGACCCGCACCGAGTTCGACCTCCTGCACATCCTGCTGCAGCGTGGCAGCGGTGTGGTCACCAAGACGGAACTCGTCGGGCTGCTGGGCCTCGTGAAGTGGGAGGCAGGCCCGGGAGGCCGCACAGCCGGCACGCGAGACCCCGGCCGGATCATCGAAACCCACATCGGCAACCTGCGCCGGAAGCTGGGGGACGACGCGAGGAAACCACGCTGGCTGAAGACGGTCCGCGGATCCGGCTACACCCTCGCGTAGCGGCAGGAGCGCACACCCCTGATGCGCCCCTGCAAACGGGGGACACGCCGAAAAGTTACAAGAAAATAACAAGGCGCCAGGCGCACAGTTGGAACATGAAATCACTAACAAGCGACGACGTTGTCGCAGTCCGTGGCGTTCTCACCGATACGCATCCGGTTGATTTCTATGCGCTTGGCGTCGCGGGGGCGATTGACCGTTTGGCCCTCCCGCTGCGCGAGCGTGGGATCACCGTGCACCTTGAGGCGCCCCACCATGGAATGGAAGTGGACAGGAAGTCCGCCACGCTGCTCTACCGGGCGGCGCAGGAGCTCCTGAGCAACATCCATAAATATGCCGACGCGTCGTCCGTGACCGTCCGGCTGTGCTGCGTCTGCCGCTCCGGGGACAACCATGCCATTCAGCTCCGCGTAACCGACGACGGCGGCGGCTTCGATGTTGACGCCGCCACCCACGGCAGGCACTCAGGAATGGGCCTGCGGCTCATGCGCCTGGCTGTGACTTCCGCGGGCGGCCAGATGGCGGCCACGTCGTCAGCCTCGACGGGAACGTCCGTCACGGTGACCCTCCCGCTGGATTAGGTCCCGTTGCGCAGCAGTTGGCCGTACTCAGGTGCAGGCAAACCTGTCCTTGGAGCCTTTGGTGCTTATGGTCAAAGTCTGAGCGGCCGGTTCACGGTGTCCTTTCGGCGGTGCCAGTTTGGTCCTTTATGGGGCAGCATCTGCTGAGGAGTAGCTGAGAAGGCGGAGCCGGGCTTTGTTTCTATCCGCTGGTGGCGGCATCCTAAGAGGCATGGATACCGTCCGGATGCCTGGTGCGCGGGCCCTGCCCCGGACCCGCTGGGGTGTGCGGAAGCGCGCAACGGCCACGGCAGTCGTGGTGGTGGCTGCGGGGCTGCTCGTTGGGGGGCTGATCCTGCTGGTGCTGCTGCAGACCTCGCTCGTCGCCGCTGCGGAGGCCGCCGCGCGGGGCGAGGCCGAGGAGGTCGCCGGTCAGGTGTCCGCTCACGGGGTCGATGAGGGGCGCCGCTTCATTGAGTCCGCTGCGCACTCGGGCCAGTACGTCCAGATCCTGGATCCGCAGGGATCCGTCCTGGCATCCTCTGTGCCGGCCGTTGCTGCAACTTCGCTGACGGGACTACGGCCGGAGGCCGGTCAAACCCTGACCCAGGACGTGCCCGGGCTGCCCAGCATCGGCGATGATGACGAGTTCCTGATTGTGGCGCTCGGAGTCCGGGACAAGGGGGTCCTTCATACCGTGGCCGTGGCAGCCACGATCCAGGTTGAGGCCGACACCCTCGCCACCGTGGCATGGTTTGCGCTCGGGGCAATGCCGCTGCTCTTGGTGCTGGTCGGTGCCGCCGTCTGGACGCTGGTGGGCAGGTCACTGTGTCAGGTGGACACAATCCGGGGCCAGGTGGCCATGATCAGTGCCCGCCGGCTGGACGGGCGGGTCGAAGTCCCTCCCACAGCCGATGAGATTCAAGCGCTGGCGCAGACCATGAACCAAATGCTGGACCGGCTTGAGGCCGCAGATGTTGAACAGCGGCGCTTCATATCCGACGCCAGCCATGAGCTCCGCAGCCCGCTCACCACACTGAGTGCAGGACTGGAAATCGCGGCAGCCGATCCGACCGGCCGTACGTGGGAGGAAATGAAACCGGTTCTAGCCGGCGAAACGGCCAGGATGCGGTATCTCGTTGAGGATCTCCTCACCCTGGCCAAGACCAACGACGGAGCGCTTCACCTCAAGATGACTGACGTGGACCTGGACGACGTCCTCCATGACGAAATCACCCGCCTTCGCTCCACGAGCCGGCACCGGATTGAGGCCCGGCTGGAACCGGCCCGGGTGACCGGTGATGCGCACCGGCTTGCCCAGGTCATCCGGAATGTCCTTGACAACGCGGACCGGCACGCGGAGTCGCGTATCACCGTCCAGGTTCAAAGTTCCGAGGTTCAGGCCACGATAAGCATCGATAACGACGGGCCGCCGGTTCCGGTTCTTGACCGGAAGCGGATTTTCGAACGGTTTGTCCGGCTCGATGAGAGCCGTTCCCGTGAACGCGGCGGAACCGGCCTGGGCCTGGCCATCGCTGCGGCGCTCATGGCAGCCCACCATGGATCGATCGGGGCATCAGTAGCGCCGGACGGTGGCTGCCGTTTCGAACTGGTTTTTCGTCGTGCCGCGAATGCGGTCCGGACGCCGACTGGCAAGGACATCGCACGCTAACTCCATCCCGTGCGTTCCCCGCCGGAGCTACTTCGTGATCTTCCTGTCGGCAGTCAGCTGGTAGCCCATGCCCCGGACTGTCACCAAGGTCTGCACCCCGAAGGGGGCATCGATTTTCCGGCGGAGATAACCAACGTAAACCTCCACAACGTTCTCGCCACCAGCAAAGGCCGAATCCCACACGTTATCCAGAATCTCAGCCTTGGAAACTACCTGACCGGGCCGGCGCATCAGATACTGCAGCAGGGCGTACTCCTTGGCGGTTAGCACGACTGACTCCTCCCCGCGCCGCACCTGACGGCTCGCCGGGTCAAGGCTCAACGACCCCAACTCCATGACTGGCGGCCGCTCCGGCGCACCGCGGCGCACCAGCGCCCGGATCCGGGCAACCAGGACAACGAAACTGAATGGTTTCGTCAGGTAGTCATCGGCGCCCAGATCGAACGCGTCGGCCTGGTCGTACTCGCCGTCCTTCGCCGTCAGCATCAGAATGGGCGTCCAGATCCTGCGGCCACGGATGTCCTTGAGAACGTCATAGCCGTTCTTCAACGGCAGCATCAGATCCAGAAGAATCACATCGTAAGGATTTTCAGTGGCTGCCCACACCGCAGCCACCCCGTCGTGGACGACGTCCACCACAAATCCTTCACCGGAAAGCCCGCGGCGGACGGTGTCGGCCAGCAGCCTCTCATCCTCCACTATCAAAATTCTCATGCCGGCACCACACCCATAGTCGAAGTATCCCTGGCCCCACAGCACACCGCCCGGAGCGCCGCAGTGCTTCTCAGCTTCCTCTCAGTTCGGCTGCACGATCCTGAAGAGGAGCCCACAGCAGCATGACACGAAAGAGTTTCCGGACGGCACCGAGGCGACCCGGCACCGGAGACCATACATCAGGAACCGAAGCGGCATAACCCGAGGAAGAGAACATCAGTGGCAAACGTACGATGGCACCGTGTTCCGAACCAGGAGTGGGTGCGGCTGTATAGACGGGGCCTCACCCGCGGGCAAATTTCGGCCCGGACCGGGGCGCCCATTTCAACGGTGGGCTACCATCTGGCTGCCGCGCGGGCCACAGATCCCACGCTTCGCGGGCAGCACTTCGCCGCCGGCAACGGCAACCCCGCCAAGGCGACCCGACGAAGCGTCCGACGCATGAACGACCTCGTTACGATGGTGCAGCAGACAGGACGTTACCCCGCAGCGAACGCTTCCGATCCGTCTGAGCGCAACCTTGCCGCCTGGCTGCGGCGCCGCCGCCGGGATGCTGCCGCGGGATCCCTCATCCGCATCCTCGACGAGGGCCTAAGCGTCCTGCCGGACTGGCAGACCCGTAAAGAGCGCCGAATGGAGTCGGGTCAGCAGTTGGGTGAGTCGAATTCGTAGGCGCCTGAATCGGCGTCTGCCGTTCCTCGGCAGTCCCCGTTCTGGGGGACCGCGCTTCCGTCGAGGTCTGTCAGTGAGCTGCTGACGCCGGCGCGGTCAATTGCGGGGCTGGTGGCGGTCAGATGCAAGTCCGTGGGGGCGTTGACGAAGCCTGCGGAGGCGGTTGTGGATGTGCTGTTCGGTGTGAAGTTCCTGGGTCCGTTGAGGACGTTCTGGCGTTCGGTCCAGCCAGAGCCGTTGATCCACAGTGAGTTCTTGACGCCGACCAGGATATTGCCGCGGATCACAGTGGAGGCCGGGCACGAGGCGTGGCAGACCATGGCTTGGGAGTCCGGGCCGTTCAGGTAGACGGTGTTGTACTCAAAGACTGTGCCGTTGGTGGGTCCAAACGATGTGGTGGCCCCGCGGGCGATGAAGCCTTTGGCCTGTGCGCAGTTGGTGCCGCACGTGGATCGGACGAGGTTGTAGCGGTAGGTGTTGTTGTCCGCGGTTCCCGCCGAGGAGCGGCCCAGTTCGGAAAACGTGTTGTTATCCACGGCAATGTTGTGGTGAATGCTATTACGGTTGCCGTTGAAGATTTCGATGGCCCCGCCGTCGAGCTTGAAGTCGAACGATGCCGCCGCGGAACCGGAAATAGTATTGCCGGAGATTTCATTGTCGTTGCCGTTGATCAGGATGCCAAAGGCGCCGGAATCGTCGCTGCAGTTAACCGCTTGCGGAGTTCCACAGTTGGTGCCGGGGGTGTTCACATTCTCAATGTTGTTGTTCGTCAGGGAGTTGCCTGTGTAGGTGCCGAAATCGGAGCCGGTGCTGATTTTCAGTCCCGCCGCGTTGCTGGACGCGCTGGAATTCCGGACACTGTCGTGGTCACCGACGACGCTGAAGCCTGCATAGCCGCAGGAGACCGCACGCAGGCCGTCCACAATGGTGAAGTCGCCGTTGATGCGGAAACAGTTGCCGGATTTGCCGCCGGTCACCGCCGCCGGGTTCCCGGTGCCGTAGTTGTTCAGTGTGATCGGCGACGCCGACGTGCCGCTTTGGGCGGTTACGACGCCTCCGGTAAACGTGTCTCCGCGGCGCAAGCTGACTGTGTCTCCGGGCTTAAGGATGGCTTGGTTGAGCTTCGTGAGGGACTTCCACGGGGTTGCCGCGGATGTTCCTGTGTTGGTGTCGCTTCCGGCGGCGCTGACGAAGTAGGTGGTGCCGGCGGCGGAGGCCGGTGAGGCTGCGGCGATCATTCCGCTGGCCAGGAGGGAGGTCATGAGTACGGCTGCGTACAGGGGATTGGCTTTCATGTGACACCTAGTGGATTTTGGGCCTGGGCTCCCGCGCCGTCGCCAATGACGCACGCGGGGAACCTTCTCAGCGTTGGATGTGCGGACGTGGGGTTGGGGCGGGTAGCGGGACACCTCCTAGGGGCGGGCGTTCAGAACGGCGGCGAGGAAGCTGTCCAGTCCGGGCGCGGCGGCGTAACCCAGCCGTGGCAGGGCGAACAGGTCCTCGATGCTGGCCAGAAGGCTGAAGTGGTTGAAGACGGTGTCCGAGGCGGTGCCGGCCTTGGTGAAGGGCGAGAGGACCAGCGCGCCTACTCTGCCGCCGTCGGTTCCCCCGGGGATCTGTCCGGGGCCTGTCGAATCGCCGTCGGCCTCGTCGAAAGTGATGACCAGCAGGCCGTCTTTCCTGAAGGCTGGGGAGTCAAGGATGGGCGGTATCTGTTTTTGGAGCCAGGAGTCTGCGCTTGCCAGGCCGCCGGGCTGGCCGTCCACGCAGGGGCTGTCATGGCCGTCGTTGCAGAGATTGGGGGTGATGTAGGACAGGTTCGGTGTTGTTCCGACGGATCTGAGATCTTCGTGGAGGCGGCTGAAGTCCACCACCCGGGCGGCGCAGTCCGGCGAGGAAGTGATGGACTGGAAGTACACGAATGGGTTGTGGCGCGTCGCGTACTGGTCGCCGTCCTTGGCTTTTTGGTCCCTGTCCTCTTCCCCGAGTGCTGGGTGGCGGCAGGGTTTTCCCATGTCTTCCATGTAGCCCTTCCATGTCTTTCCGGCCGCCTGGAGTTGGCCGGGCAGGGTCGGAACGGATGCCGGATAAACGCAGCCGGAACCCAGGATCTGGCCCGGATCCGCTGTTCCCTCGAGTTTCAGTGGCTCGTACGTCGGGCAATCGTCCCTGTTTGCCGGGTTGGAGGCCTGCCCGGAAATTTGGGCGATGTAATCAGGGGCGGAATGGTGCGCCGTTCCGTAGTACTGGGTCAGCAAGAGCCCCTGACCCCGAAGCGTTCCGGACAAGTACGGTGCTTCCGAACCGGGTCCCCATACAGCGTCGTAATCTTTGTTTTCCAGGTTGATGACGAACACATGCTGCGGCTTGGTGGACGACGGGTGGCCGTGGCTCCCAGTTCCGGGTGCGGCGGCTGAATCCTGAGGGGTTCCCGGTGTGGAGGGCGTCGATGAGGGCACAGTACTTGGCCGCGGGGGCTCGACAGTAGCGGAAGGGCTAAGACCGCTTTGTTGTGCGCCAGGGATGGACGGAGCAGCCTGGCAGCCGGCGAGGCCGGAGGCGGCGGCAACGAAAAGGGTCAAGGCCACTCGGGGCACAAGAGTCCGCAGGGTGGTCCCGCCAGTGCGTGCCCGTACGTAGGTGTCCATGGCCAACGCCTTCCGCGTGGGTGGCAGTGGCCGCTGCCCCGAGCCTGCCGCAACGCCGCGTGCTCTCGGAAGACATCCTGCCCTTGTTGTAGCGTCCGTGGACTAAAACAAGCACCTTCCCGCCCAGGTGGTCAACGCACAGGGGCGGGGCGCTTCTCAGCTCATTCTCAGGCAGGCACCCCGCTTTGGCTCGGCACGTCGAGGCCGCCGTCTGGCCTAGACGGTCGAAGCGCCCTCGGCCGGCAGCGTGAGGGTGAAGGTGGTGCCGGCGCCGGGCTTGCTGTCGCAGGAGATGGCACCGCCATGCCGCTCCACGATGGTCTTGGTGATGGACAGTCCAAGTCCCACGCCGGGAATGGCCGCCTGGCGTGCGGCCTGGCTGCGGAAGAACCGGGTGAAGACGCGCGAAGTTTCCTCTTCGCTGATGCCCATGCCCGTGTCCTGGACCTTCAGCTGTACCCAGGAGTCGCTGCGCCGCGCACTCACGGTGACTGTGCCGCCGTCGGGAGAGTATTTGATGGCGTTGGAGACAAGATTGTCCAGGGCCTGGCCGATGCGCAGCGGGTCGGCGTGCGCCCACAGCGGCGCCGGGACGTCGGTGGTGAGGGAGACGTTGCTGGCGTCCGCCTGGGCCTGGACGGAGCCGATGCTGTTCTCGATCAGGCCCGCGAGGTCCGTCCGGCGGGGATGCACAGCGAGGACGGCGGACGCCGACACCAGCAGCTCCGAGACCAGGGAGAGCAGGCGTTCGGCATTGCGCTGCACAACCTCCAGGCGGTGCACTGAGCCGGGCGACAGGCCGTCCGCTTCATCCAGCACCAGGTCCACGTTGCCCACGACAGACATGAGCGGGCTGCGGAATTCATGGGAGACGTTGGAGATCAGCTCCTCCTTGGCAGAGAGCGCCTCAACCAGCCCCGTGACGTCACTGTAGACGATGACCGCGCCGCTGAACCCGCCGTCGTCGTTCTTGATGATCCGCGCACCAGTGGCGACCGCCCGCTGCGCGGGCCCCTCGCCCAGCCAGACCAAGTAGTCGGCGAACGTCTCGCCGGCAACGGCGCGGCGGATGGGGCGCTTGTCCAGCGGAAGCGGGGTCACCCGATCCTGACCGAACATAAGCTGCTCGGCTTCCAGCGGCTGCTCCATGCCGGCAGGGGCTGCCGCCTGCCTGAAGGTTTTCTGCTGGTCGTTGACCAGCACCTTCTCGCCGCCGGCATCCACGGCCACAATGCCCACATCCGTGGTGTCCAGAATCGTTTTGAGCAGCCGTTCGCGGTTCCTGCTCTCCACGAGCAGTTCGCGGAGCTCGGCGTCCTTCTTCTGCAGCCTCTGGCGCTGCAGACGCACATTGGCGCCGGCGAACCTGATGGCCACCGAGACGGCCACCATCATGAGCGGCAGCAGAATTGCCGTGGCAATGTCCGAAGGTGAAATGTTGGGAAACTTTTTCACGAGAGACGGAATGCCGATGAGGAGCGGGCCGAAAAAGCTCAGGAATACAGTGGTGCGCGGGAAGTCTTCGGAGCTGGAAAGCCAGATCACCGGAAATATCGCCAAAACTCCAAGCCCGGCCACGGCGGGGACGGCACCGTTGCGGGCCAGCCCGATGACCACCATGTCGAGTATCGGAATTAGCAGGTAGGCGTTGGGCGGCAGCCGTTCCCAGGGAACCAGAAAGCACCCAATAAACGTGGTCACCATCATGATGATGGCGGCGATAAATACGCCGCTCTCGATCAGCGTGGGCCACACCGCGGGGGCGGCGATCGCCAGCGCGGCGAGGAGAACCGTTACTGGGAGCTGGCAGAGCGCCACCTGGACGCGGGGCCGCAGCCGGCGGAAGAATCGGTCCGTGTCGAGGACCAGCACCTGCTCACCCAATGCGGCTGCGCCCGGTACTCGCCTGCTCTGCCGAATTTCCGGGCCACTGGTGGTTAAACGAAGACATGAAGCCCATTATGCACACCTATTCTTCGGTAATTGGAGGGGGAAGCGCTACAACCGGGTGGTGCGGCTAAAACATATGGGCAATTTAGGGTCTTTCGGCCTGTCTACGTTGTAGCGTAGGTAATCTGGTAGCGCTTACCGCATTGCGCTGGGCTGTGCGGTGGTTTTACCTGGATTGAGGTAGTGGTGGGCGATCTTGGTGTTGCCGTTGTTATCGAGGATGACGTTGATGTCAGGAACCTCCTTGACGCGGTTTTGCAGCAGGCTGGTTTTGAGGTGCACTCCGCGGGGAACGGCCGTGACGGGGTTGACGTGGCGAGGCAGCGCCAGGCAAATGTCATAACGCTGGACGTCGGTCTGCCGGACATTGATGGTTTCGAGGTCCTTCGCCGCATCCGGCAGTTCAGCGACGCCTATATCGTGATGCTCACCGGCCGCGGGGAAGAGCTGGACACCATCACGGCACTTCAGGGCGGCGCGGACGACTACATCGTCAAGCCCTTCAGGCCGCGCGAGCTGCGGGCCCGCATCACGGCCATGCTGCGCCGGCCCAGGGTTTCTTCGGGTTCTTCCGACAAGGCCGAGGCACCTTCCACTGCTGGGGCGGGTGCGTCCGGTTCACGCCGCGGCACTGTCCTGCAGCACAACGGGCTGGCGCTCGATACCGAAACGAGGACCGTAGCCCTGCGCGGCACGCCGCTGGGACTGACCCGGAGCGAATTCGACCTGCTGCACGAGCTGCTGAAGGGGACGGGCGCGGTGCGCACCCGTGCTGATCTGGTGCGGGTGGTGCGGGGCGAGTACTACGGCGAGGACACCTACATCAGCGAGGCGGACGAACGGGCTGTGGAGGTGCACATCGGAAACCTGCGCCGCAAGCTCCGCGAGGACGCGCAGGATCCCCGATGGCTGGTCACCGTGCGGGGCGTGGGCTACCGGCTGGCACCGAAGCGGGCGGAGTAGGTTCGCCGCTCCGCCCCTTTGGACTTAGGACTCCGGCGGGAGGTAGCCCAGCTTCAGTCCGCTGACGGTCTCTTCGCCGGTGAGCGCTACGCAGGGCAGCAGGTCCCGAGCCGCTGACAGGTCACCGCGCTTGACGAGCCGCTCCAGGTCCACGGCCAGCTGTGCCAGCCGCGCCGCCCCCACCATGGTGGCGGAGTTCTTCACGCTGAGCACAGCGTCCATGGCTGCCTCGCTGTCGTTGTCTTCCACGGACCGTTCGAGGTAGCTCCGGCGCTTATTCCAGATGCTGATGTAGTCCCTGGCGAAGTTATGCGCTATACCGGTACTGCCCATGTCTTCTTCAAGTTCGTGAAGTACATCGAGGTCGAGGACGGGCAATGTGGCACTCTCCGATTCGTTGTGAGCCCTGCCATTAGGGACGCCGGACACCGGGACGCAGGCGCCGTTGGCGCTGCTGTCGGGTGCTCCGGAGCCTGAAATGGACATGAGTTAAGGCTACTTTCTGAGGTTGGGAAAACCCTGATTGAGCTTGGATCCTGTGGAAACCCTGCGGGTACCTTGTGGTGGGGAAAATCCTGCGGAAGTCCCCACCTTACTGGTTGGCGAAGGTCTCAATGGTGTTGATGACGGCCGGGCCCAGGATGGCAATGAAGAGGACAGGGAAGATGAAGAACAGCAATGGAAACAGGATCATCACCGGCAGCTTCATCGCCTTCTCCTCTGCCCGCTGGCGGCGTTTCACGCGCATCACCTTGGCCTGCACGCGCAGGACGCGGCTGATGGCGATGCCATAGGTATCCGCCTGCACCACCGCCTGCACAAAGCTGCGCAGCTCAGGAATGCTGGTGCGTTCCGCCAAGGCGAGATAGGACTCGCGGCGACTTCGACCCACCTGCATGTCCTGCAGCGTGCGGACGAGTTCCTCCGCGAGCGGCCCCTTGCCGTTTTCGCCGGCACGGGCCATTGCGCCTTCGAAGCCGAGACCCGCCTCGACCGAAATCAGCATTTGGTCCAGGGTGTTGGCCAGTTCCAACTGCATGGCCTTCTGCCGTTCCTGGCCCTTGCTGTAGAGCATCAGGTCCGGGATGAAGTATCCCAAGAACAGAACAAAAATGCCCACGAGCTTCATGATGGGCGTAGATCCGATGGAACTGATATACAGCCCAAAGAGGCCGCCGATCAAGCCCAGCGCCGGTTTGGCGGCCAGAAGACGCCCGAGCGGCATGGACGCCGGACGGCCAGCTAAGGCAAGCAGCCTGTCGAGCTTGTGCACATAGCCCGCGGGGGTGAGGCGAAAGCCGATCTTTTCGACCAGACCGTTGTTCGGCTTCTTCTCCACCTCGGCCCGGTGGATGCCCCTCGACAGGAGGGCGCGAGCCTTCGCCAGGCCATTCCGGTCTACGGAGAGCATGGTCCACGCAAGGTAGGCCAACGGAGCGCATATCAGGATTAGTGAAGCGATGATCAAGGGATCCATGGCGGCCTCAGAACTTTAGGTTGACGATCTTGCGCATCCACAGACCCCCGATGATCATGAGGATTGTCGAAACCACGATCATCACCCAGCCCAGCGGGTTGGTGAACATCTTATTCATGTACCCCGGATTGACCAGCGAGAGCATGATAACGATGCCGACAGGGAGGGCCATGAGGATGTAAGCGGAGAACTTGCCCTCGGCAGCCAGGGCCTTGATGTGCCCCTTGATCTCGCTTCGTTCCCGGATTGTTTCGTTCACCTGGTCCAGCACCTCCGCCAGGTTTCCGCCCACTTCCCGGTTAATTTGGATGGCTTGGGAAATCCAGACAAAGTCCTCGTTCTTCATGCGGTCGGCAGTGTCGTTGAGGGACACGAGCAGGTCACGTCCCAGGCTGGTCTCGGAGACGATGCGGCGCATCTCTTCCGACGTCGGAGCCTGGGATTCGTTGGCAGCGGCATCGATGGCACGCAGGATGCTGTGACCCGCACGCAGGCTGCCGGACAGCAGCTGTAGGGTATCGCCGAGCTGCTCATCGAACTTGCCACGCCTCTTGCCGGCTAAGAATCCGAGCACTAGGTGCCCCACGAAAGGGGCCGCGATCACCAGCAGGACCGCTAGCAGCGGCCCGGCAACCACAAGCCCGATGAGTGCGCCAACGAATGCGCCCACCATGACCAGCAGGATGAACTCGGCCTGGCTGAGCCGCAGGCCGGCGTTCTCCAGGCTTTCCCGGTTGAAGTAGCGGATGTTTCTCTTGGCGAGGACGCGATCAATGGACTGAACGGCACTGCCGGCAAAGCGGGTGAGCTGGGAGTCCGCCTCGGCACGGAACGGCCGACGTCGGTCAAGAGGCACAGTGGGTGTCCGCGGAATGAGCACCGCAACTCCGCCCAACAGCGCCGAGGCGATCACGAGGACGACACCGATTGTCACGATCATGAGAGTCAGTGCCTTTCCGGAGAGACTACGGGCGCCCCGAAGACGCCCGCCGAGACATGGATTCCGAGGTCTTCGAAGCGGTCGATGAACCGGGGGCGGATGCCGGTGGGGACAGGCTTGCCGAGAAACTTTCCGTGCTGGTCAACCCCCGCAGAGTAGTCGAAGACGAAGGCGTCCTGGAGCGTGACGATGTCGCCCTCCATACCCTGCACCTCCGTCACGTGGGTGATGCGCCGGGAGCCGTCCCGGAGACGTGAGATCTGGACGATGAGGTTGACCGCGGAGGCGATCTGCTCGCGGATGGCCCGCAGCGGCAGGTCCATGCCCGCCATGAGGACCAGGGTCTCCAGACGAGCGACGGCATCACGGGGTGAGTTGGAGTGCACGGTGGAGAGCGAGCCGTCGTGGCCGGTGTTCATGGCCTGCAGCATGTCCAGGGATTCCCCGCCACGGACCTCGCCCACCACAATCCGGTCCGGTCGCATACGCAGGGAGTTGCGGAGCAGCTCGCGGATGGTCACCTCCCCCTTGCCTTCGGTGTTCGGCGGGCGGCTTTCCAGCCGGACCACGTGTTCCTGCTGAATCTGGAGTTCCACTGCGTCTTCGATGGTCACGATGCGCTCGTCGGTCGGAAGGAACGAGGACAGGACGTTGAGCAGGGTCGTTTTGCCTGTACCCGTACCGCCGGAAACGATGATGTTGAGTTTGGCCTTGACGCAGGCGTTGAGCAGCTCGGCCATTTCCGGCGTGAGGGTCCCGAAATCGATGAGGTTCTGCACCGTAAGGGGCACCTTGCTGAACTTACGGATAGTCAGTGAGGAACCGCCTACGGCAAGCGGAGGGATGACCGCGTTGACACGGGAGCCGTCTTCCAGGCGTGCATCAACCAGAGGCGAGGACTCATCGATGCGCCGGCCGACCTTGGACACGATTCGTTCAATGACCTTCCGCAGGTGCTCTTCCGAGCTAAATCGCGAATCCGTTAGAGTCAATGTTCCCTTGCGCTCCACATAGATCTGGTCCATCCGGTTCACCATGATTTCGGTGACCGCATCATCATCCAAGAGCCGTTGCAGCGGGCCGTAGCCCAGCACGTCGTCCGCGACGTCCGCAACGAGGCGTGTCCGCTCGTCCGGAGTCAGTGGGACCTGCTCTGCGTCGATGATCCGGATAAGCTCTTCGCGCGCGGTTCTGCGAAGTTCCTGTTCCGTGAGGGTTGAATCGTTGAACCGCGCCCCCATCCGCTCAAACAGTGCTGTTGCGGCACGCTGCTTGAGGGCAGCGAAAACGTCGACCGGCTGCTGGGTCTTGGCCTTGAAGGGCTCTGTCTGCGATGGCACGGGCGGCTGTACCGGTGCCGACGCAGCCGCTTGCCGGCGCCCCAGTGTCGAGGGCGGGGCAGTCGTGGGCGCCGGCTGAACATGATCCGCCACTGGGCTAGGAGCCGGTGCGGTACGAGCCTCTGGCGAAGCTGCGGGAGACTGGGCGGCTTGCGCCTCTGCAACTGCAGCCTCTGCTGCGCGCCGCGCCGCACGCGTCTGGTAGGTGGACACACCAGAAATCGGCCTTGGTGCAGTGTTCACGGACGATGCGATTGTCGGCTGGACCTGCACTGGGGAAGCAGGCAGCGGCGAAGTATGCATTACGGTGGCCGGGGAATGCTGCGGTGCAGGCGAGACGTGCAGTGGGGCACCCGGAACCTCGGACTTGTGCTGCGCTGCCTGGATGCGTTCAGAGAGCTTCATCTAGACCACCACCCGTCGGTGGGCGCTCCGCTGCTCCTTAGCGCCGGAGGCTGGACCCAAGCGAGCCACCAGCTGAGCCAGGCCTTTGGCGGCTGGATCCTTTCTGGCATCCAGTAGGACAGGCATGCCGCGGTTGGTCGACAAAGCCACGGCCCGGGAACGGGGGACACTGACATCCACAGGAGCTCCAATGGTCGATTCGATGTCCTGCACGGTGAGGCCGCACTTGGAGTCGGCCATGTTCAGGACCACGTGTCGGCCTTCCGGCAGGATCTCCAGCTGACGCACGATGTCCATGCCCGAACGGAGACCGCGGACGCTGGGGATGTCCATGGCGCTGACCCAAACCACGTCCGTGCAGGCTTCCATGGCGGCCAGTCCGATTTCGGGCAGGCCGGGCGCGGTGTCCACCACGACGTACTGGAACTCTTCGGCCAACTGTTCGAGGAGACGCGTGATTTGCTCCGGCGTGATGTAGTCGGCCTCGACGGGGCTGAGGGGCGCACACAATGCATAGATGCTGGCGGGGTGAACGGTGAGGAAGGCCTTGAGTACCAGGGTGTCCTGTGCCGCGGCAGGCGAGACGGCATCCGTGACCGTGTGCTCCGGATTCAGGTAGAGACCGGAAGCGACGTCTCCGAACTGCAGGTCAAGGTCCACGAGCACCACACTCATGGGCGCCAGGTTGCCCAGCCCGACGGCGAGATTGGTGGCAATAGTCGTCTTGCCCACGCCGCCCTTGGGGGAGAAAACTCCGATGACGGCACCCTTCTGGTTTTCAGTGGGGCCGTGCTGCTCGGTCCGGTGTCGGTTGGCAAATGACTGGCAGGCACGCTCCAACAGAACTCTCAGCTGGGCTGGATCGGCGGTGGGGCTAAGCACGTCCCGGACGCCGGCCCGCATCGCCTGCAAGATCAAGGGCGGGTCCGGTTCGCTGACCAGAAGAACCATCAGGTTTGGAACCTGTACGTCCAGCACCATGGCGAGGCGAAGTGCCTCTTCGACCGGCAGGTCCGGACCCAGGATAAGGACCTCGGGCTGCTCCTGGTTCAGCTGTGCGAACAGGTCGTAAGGACCTGCGGGCAGGATGTTCGTGAGGAAGGTCTGAACCCCGCCCTGGAGTCCGCCAGCCACTGCCTGACGCAGGCGGCCGTCAAAGTCCGCGTTGGGAGTGATCAGAACGAAGCGGCTCACTTGTAGACCTCACTCCGCTGAATGATCCGGGGACCGCTGTCCTTGGCGTTGGTGGGTTCCTTGCTCAGCCACATCTTGGCGTACTCGGCGGCGAACACGATCTTGGCGGCGTCGACGTCGCTGACAGCGACGGTCAACATGAGGGAGCCCGTGGGGAGCATGGTGTCTTGAGGATCGGCCGCATTGGGATCCGCGCTCGCGGACGGGCTGGGCTGGGCAGTGGACGCTGGCTCGGGTGCGCGCTGCACGGCTGTCACCAACGCCTTGCGCACCGTCAGCTTGGTGGTTTCCGCATCAGGCTTGTCGTCTGAGCCACCCTTGTCGAGGTTGACGAAGACGCCCACGTGGTCGCCTGGAGCCAAGCGTCCACCTACAACCCGATCTGGCTCGAGCTGGAAGGAAACTTCTTGAAGACCAGCCGGGATCTGGACGGAGCCTGCGACTTTGACGTCTTCGGGTGCGACCAGGCGTTCGGAAACCAACTGCTCCCCGGGAACCAGGTCCACTGCAGCAACCTTGCCCTTGGAGGAGTCCAACGATTTCAGCGAGGAACCGGTAACGGCCGATCCCGGCACCTGCTCGGTGGCGAGGGATGCAGCCATCGATTCAACGGGTGTGCCGGCAGGAATCGCAGTCTTGACGACGAGCACGTCGACAGGCTTTAGGTCCTTGACGGCACGCTGGTCTGCCCCCTGCGCATAGGAGATGACGAGCATGGCGCCTACGAGGGCCAGGACTACCGCTGCCGCTCCTGCCAACAACCGAGACTTCACGAACTGCTCCTGAGAACTTGTATCAATGAGACTGCAGAACTGCTGTGCTGCAGGGAACTAACTGGTCAGTTCGACGATGGTGGCACCGTTGGGGCTGACCGGGCCCAGCTTGTAGCCGTCCGCGAGGGAGACGTACTTAACGAACTTGCCGATGATTCCGCGGCAGTTGCCCTTGCACTCCAGGCTCTTGGTCGCCGGAGTGTTGTTGTAGACCATCGGCAGCTTGTCAGAACCGCTGAAGGCCCAGCCTTGGACGTTGAAGGCGGCAAAGCTGTTCAGGTGGTAGCTCGCCCCCGAGCCCGTTCCGGTCACGTCGTCGTAGACCGGCAACAGGACGATGACCTGGCGTCCGGCGGTAATTTCACTGGCCCACTTGTTTAGGATGGCGTCGCAGTTCGACGGGCCATCGTTGCCGGTGGCGCTGCCACTCTGGTTGATAGCCAGGTTGACCAGGCCACCGCATTGGCCAGAGTTCTGAAGGGTCCAGCCGAAGCCGCCCGGCACCGTCTTGCCTGCCGGCCCCAGAGGACAGTCGGCGTTGGCATCAGCAGAATGGTTCTGGAGCAGCTGCGCCGCACCATCCACCATGCCCGATACCTGGCAGATGGAGAAGGCGAGCGGGAACACGATGGTGCCTTCCACCGGGCTGCCCCACCTCACACTGGAAGTGGCGTTCACTTCGGCGCTCGGAATGCCAAGGGCTCCGGCGAAGAAAAGCGAGATCTGATTAGCAGAGCTTCCCGGTTCCTTGGCGCCGGTGGTTACCGTCACCGTGCGGTTAGTCTTGTCCAGCGCAATGGATTTCACGTTGCTTTGCCCATCGACAGCGTTGTTGTTTGCCAAGTCAGCAGCCAGCGGTGACGTTGTTGAGCAGTTGGAATCGGTGTCATTCTTGGCGCACTTCTGCGCCATCATGAGGGCGGCGGCGTCCGAACCGTTCTGCAACTGGGCACGCTCTGCGTACAGCCGTGCGACGTCGATGGCCAGGGCCGCAAACCCCAGCACCACGACCATGAGAAGGGCGACCAAGACAGCGATTCCGCCGCGCTCTCCGTCAGAAGAATCCCTTAGCCGCCGCACAGCATGGTCCCCTTTCCGGTCATGGGAAATGGGCCAGCGATCCCTGTCATCGTGCTTAGTGTGTAACTGACAGTTACCGTCATTTGCGATCCCACCGTGCAATCAGTGGCACTGAATGAGATGTTGCCGTCGGCCAGGCTGGGAGTAAGTTGCGTTGCCGCATTCTTGGCTGCCGTTCTGGCGTCTGTTTGGCTGTTATAAATTGCCATCCACCGGGCGCTTTCGCGGGCCGCATTCGTTAGCGTGACTTGCGCGTTGTAAGCGCGCCCGAACTCCATTATTCCTAGCAGCATCAGGATCAAAACCGGGACTAGGAGCGCGAACTCGACGGCCACGGCCCCGCGTTCGGTATTCCTAGACAATATGGATCACCCTTCTGTGCGCGTGGAGTAACGGTCGGTCTCGTATGAAACCACCGGGCGGTAGCGCGAGTGCGCTACCGCCCGAGGACTTGCTGCTGCGGACTACCTGCAGCCGGCTGCTGCTGCCTCATTGACATCGGGGGTGTCGGGGTTATCTACAACTGCTGCTGCATACGTCTTGCCCTGTACCTTGCAGGCAACATCGTTGAACATCGAATTCAGGTTGCCACCAAGGAGAGTCACGGCGACGATAATGACGACCGCGATGAGGGCGACCATGATGCCGTATTCGACGGCGGTAGCGCCCTTTTCATCACGGCGGAGATTGGCGGCGTTCTTGAAGAGAGCAAGCATTTTTACTCCTGTCCGGGTGAGTGGAAGTTGTCAGACCTTGTTGATGCAGGCAGACGTGGTGGCGTCCCACTTCTTATTTGTCTGCATGTCACAGGCAGCCTTGCCGAACATGCCAGTCAAGGTGCCGCCGAGCAGAGTCACGGCAACGATGATGACGACGGCGATGAGGGCGACCATGATGCCGTATTCAACGGCGGTAGCGCCCTTTTCGTCGCGACGGATCTTGGCAGCAGCGTTAGAGAAGTAAGCAAGCATTTTGAACTCCTGAGCGAGTGTTGGAAAGCTGGTCCATCACCAGCTCTATAAAAAAGCTAGCAACGGAAATTCGCCTCAACTAGGTTCTTTGCGAACTCCTGAGCCAACCTTTAGCGGCCTGCGCATTTCCTGCGCTTGCCTTGCGCAAACCTTGAATCTTGAAGCTTCTCGACGCCGGAAACCGGGAGGGCGCTGCCGGATCTCGGCACATGGAAGGACCCCTCGGAAAGGGGGGGTAATCCGAGGGGTCCGGTCCTAAGGGGCGGAGTCGGCGCATAAGCCGGCAACCGCCGTCGTTCATTCAGATGTCGCATTCAATAAAGCGGGTCAGCAAACCCAGCCAAAGAACCTACCCCGTGAACAGCGAAATGATGCTCATCACCGTCGGCCCCAGGACCACGATGAACAGCGTGGGCAGGATGAAGAAAATCAGCGGGAACAGCATTTTCACCGGAATCTTCATGGCGTGCTCCTCGGCGCGCTGCTTCCGCTTGATCCGCATGTCTTCCGCCTGCGTTTTCAGTACGCCGGCGATGGCCACACCGTAGGCGTCGGCCTGGACTACTGCACGGATGAAGCTGCGCACATCGGGCACGTCCACCCGCTCCGCCATGGCGAGGTAGGCCTCCTTCCGCGACCGGCCCACCTGGATGTCCTGGAGCGTGCGGATCAGCTCCTCGGCCATGGGACCGTGGCCGTTGGTGCCGGCGCGGCCCATGGCTGCCTCGAACCCGAGGCCTGCCTGGACCGAGATCAGCATGTGGTCCAGAGCAACCGGCAGTTCCAGCCGAATGGCTCCCCGCCGCTTTTGCGCACGGTTGCGCACCAGCAGGTCGGGCGTGAAGTAGCAGAGCGCCGTAAGCCCCAGCAGGATGAGGAACCGCTGGGACGACGGTCCACCGGCGAAGTACAGACAGCCAAGAGCGGCCCCCGCAAAGGCAAGCAGCGGCTTGACCATGATGAGCCGGGCCAGCGGCCAGTCCTTGGGCCGGCCGGCGCCCGCCAGCTGCCGGTCCAGCCAGCCGGCGTAGCCCTTCGGCATGATGCGCTGGCTGGCCAGCATGAGCTTCTCGTTGACGCTGAGCGCCGGGCCCTTGGTCTTGGCGACCCGGCCCAGATTTGCCTGGATGTTGCGGAGCCCCGCCCGGTCGCCGGTGAAGACGAACCACGTCATGACCGTTACAGGTGCGATCACTGCCAGGATCGCCGCATAAGCCACAGGTTGCATGATGACCACCTTCTTCCTAGAACTTGGGTTTGACGATCCGGCTGAGCCAGAAGCCGCCGGCGGTGAGCAGGACGACAGCCGCGGCGATCATGAGGTAGCCGGGCAGGGTGCTGGTGAAAGTGCGGGCGTACATCTCGTTGAAGAACGTCAGTCCGATGAACATCAGCACCGGCAGGGCCATGAGGACGATCGCCGACATCCGGCCCTCTGCGCTCAGGGCCCGGATCTGCCCGCGCACCTGGTTGCGGTCCCGGACGGTGTCGCCCAGGTGGTCCAGCACCTCCGCCAGGTCACCGCCCACCTCGCGGTGGATCTCGATGGCCTGCGAGATGGAGAGGAAATCCTCGCTCTGGGTCCGCCTGGCCACGTCCGCCAGGGCTTCGCCGAGGTCCCGGCCGATCCTGGTCTCGTTGACAATCCGCCCCAGCTCTTCGGACATCGGCGGCTGGCTTTCCTGTCCCGCCGCGTCCACGGCGCGGAGCAGGCTGTGGCCGGCCCGCAGGCCGCCGGAGAACATCTGCAGCGTATCCGGCACCTGCTGGTCAAACTGCCGACGGCGGCGCGCGGCCAGGAAGTTCAGCAGCACATGCAGTCCCAGCGGGGCCAGGAGGGTCAGAAGGACGGCGGCAAAGAGACCAGCCAGGAAATACCCGACGACGGCCGCCGTCAGGGTGATCACCCCCGCCATGATCAGGTAGTCGCCCGGTTCCTTCTTGAGCCCGCACTCATCCAGCCGGTCCTGGGTAAGCAGGCCCGTTCCGCGCTTCCTGAGGCCCTTGTTGAGCGCGCCCACGGCCTGGTCGGTCAGCCGGGTCAGCGGCGAGGACTGGGTGGGGACATCGGGCCGGCGGCGGGACATCGGAAGCCCCGAGTTTGGCCTGAGGGCCACGCCGAAGACCAGGAAGATTGCGAGGTACAGCAGCACCAGTGCCAGCACAAAAACGCCGGAGTCGCCGGTCAATGTCACCGCCCCCTTGGCACGGATGTATTGGAGGATGACATACCGGCCGGCGCCATACCGATCAGGGATGCCCCGAACACTGCCGGCGAGACTTCGATGCCGAGTTCGGCGAAGCGCTCGGTGAACCGCGGCCGGACGCCCGTCGGCACCGGCTTGCCGAGGAACCGGCCGTTGGCGTCCATGCCCGCCGAATAGTCGAACACGAACGCGTCCTGGAGGGTGACAATGTCGCCTTCCATGCCCTGCACCTCGGTGATGTGCGTGACCCGCCGCGAGCCGTCGCGCATCCTTGTGATGTGCACGATCAGGTTCACGGCCGAGGCCAGCTGTTCGCGGACTGCCCGGAGCGGAATGTCCATTCCTGCCATCAGCACCAGCGTCTCGAGCCTGGCAATGGCGTCCCGCGGCGAATTGGCGTGCACCGTGGAGATGGATCCGTCGTGGCCGGTGTTCATGGCCTGCAGCATGTCGAGGCATTCGCCGCCGCGGACCTCACCCACCACAATCCGGTCCGGCCGCATGCGCAGCGAGTTCCGGACCAGGTCCCGGATGGAGACCTCACCTCTGCCCTCGATGTTCTGCGGACGGCTTTCGAGCCGGATGACGTGCTCCTGCTGGAGCTGGAGTTCGACGGCGTCCTCGATGGTTACGATCCTGTCTTCCTGCGGGATAAACCCTGACAGCACATTCAGAAGGGTGGTCTTGCCGGTACCCGTGCCGCCGGAAACGATGATGTTCATCCGGGCCACGACGCAGGCGTGCAGGAGTTCCGCCATCTCGGGGGAGAGGCTGCCCAGGGTGACGAGGTCATGAACCGTCAAGGCTTCCCGGCCGAACTTCCTGATGGTCAGCGCAGGCCCGTTGACGGCCAGCGGGGGAATGATGGCGTTGACGCGCGAGCCGTCTGCGAGCCGGGCGTCCACCAACGGGGAGGACTCATCGATCCGGCGGCCCACCTTGGACACGATCCGGTCGATAACCCGGCGCAGCGCGTCATCAGAACTGAACTTTGTGTCGGTGGGGAAGATGCGGCCCTGCCGTTCCACGTAGACCTGGTCGAAGCGGTTCACCATGACCTCGGTGATGGACGGGTCATCGAGGAAGCGCTGGATGGGTCCGTGGCCCAGGACGTCGTCAATGATGTCCCGGATCAGCCGCTGCCGCTCGGGGGCGGACAGCGGGACCTGCTCCTCATCGACGACGATCTTCAGTTCGTCCCGGACAAACTGGTGCAGTTCCTCGTCGTCGAGCGTGGAGTCTGTGAGCCGCGAGCCCAGCCGTTCATAGAGGGTCTGGGTGGCCCGTTCCTTCAGGGCATTCAGTGCCTCGCTGGCCACTGAAGCGACGGCGGGCGTCTCCAGTGCTGCCGTGGCGCTCGCCGCCGAGCCAGCGGCCTGCTCCTCATGCTTCTTGCCAAGGGTGGCGGCAGCCGGTTTGGGTTTGAAGACGTCAGCCGGCTGTGGCTTTTCGGGGTTAGGCTTGGGCTCGCCCCGGAGGTTCTGGAACCGGTCTGTGAGGTTCACTGGACTACCGCCCTTCTGTGCAGCTTCTTGTGGGGTCTTTCTTCCCAGTTCGGTTTGAACCGCTCCACCAGCTGGCGGAGCCCCTTTGCGGCGGAGTCCCGGCTGCCGTCCTGCAGAATGGGCACTCCCTTGTTCGTGGAATACGGCAGCGTTTTGGAGCGGGGGAGCGCAACGTCAACGGGGGAGCCGATGGTGGCTTCGATGTCCTGCAGCGTGAGGCCTGCCCGGCGGTCCGTCATATTCAGCACCACGTGCCTTTTTTCCGGGACGAGTCCGAGTTCGGCGAGGATCTGGAAGCCTGTCCGAAGGCCCCGGATGCTGGGAATGTCCATGCCGCAAATCCAGACGGCATCAGTGGCCTGCTCCAGCGTGGCCAGGACGTGCTCGCCCAGACCCGGTGCCGTGTCCACCACGATGTAGTGGAACTCCTCGCGCAGCTGGCTGAGGAGCCGGCTCACCTGCTCGCCGGAAATCCTGTCCATCTCCACCGGGTTTCGCGGCGCACAGAGGGCATAGATCCCGGCGGGGTGGACAGTGAGGTACGCCTTGAGGACCATGGAGTCCTGGCTCGCGGCGCCCACCACGGCGTCGGTGATGGTGTGTTCCGGGTCCAGCATCAGGCCGCTGGCAACATCGCCGAACTGCAGGTCCAGGTCCACCACCACCACACTCATGGGGGCAGCTTTCCCAAGCCCGACGGCGAGATTGGTTGCCACCGTGGTCTTGCCCACCCCGCCTTTGGGGGACATGACGGCGATGACCCGGCCGCCTTCGCCGTGGTCGGCGTGCTCGGAGGCGCCGGGGGCCAAACCACGACGGCGGCCCGCGGCCGCGAGGCTGGCCCGCTCCAGCAGGACGCGGATGGAGTCCGGATCCGCGGCCGGGTCGAGCAGGTCACGGACGCCCGAACGCATTGCCTGGAGGACTACTTCCTTGGTTTCAGGCACCACCAGGACAACGCTTATTTCCGGGTATTGCAGGTCCATGACCGAGGCCAGTTTCAATGAGCCGTCAACCGGGAGACCCGGTCCGAGGATCAGCACCTCGGGCGGCTCGCCTACGAGCTGCCGGAGGAAGTCCTGCGGGCTTTCCGGCAAATAGTCCGCCTGGAACACCCGTAGCGAACCGTGCATGCCCGAGGCGGCCAGCTGGATGCGCCGTTCGAAGTCGGCGTTGGGGGTGATGAGGACGAAGCGGCTCATCGGAACAGCCTTCCGGTGTTCACGACGCCGGACGTACCTTCCACTGCGTTGGCCGGCTCCTTGGAGAGATAGACGGTTCCGAACTCGGTGGCGAAGATGATCCTTTCAGCATCGGCGGAGTTGCGGGCCATGGTGATGAGGTAGGTGTCATTCGAAGCAGCCGCCTTCTTCGAGTTCAGGGCCCCCTTCGAGGTGTCCTCCGCCGCCACCGCCTCCGGCGACTTCGCGGTACTGCCGTCACTGAACTGTGCCGCCGTGACCAGGACCTTGTGGAAGGTCAGCTGCGTGTTGCCCGTCTTCGCCGTGGAGTCCTCCACGGAGAGGAAGACGCCAACGGTGTCGCCCGCCGCGAGGGTGCCGCCCACCACGCGTTCGATGGGAAGTTTGAGGGTGATCTCCTGCATTCCGGTGGGAACCTGGACGCGGGAGGGTCCGAGGATGGCGTCGGCGTCCACCATGCGGGTGGTGAGGAGCTGCTCACCCGGCATCAGGTCTACGGCGGCCACCTTCTGTCCAACCTGGTTCAGGTCCGTCACGGCACCGGCAGCAACTGCCAGTTTTGGTACTTCTTTAAGTACGACGGCGCCTGCCACCTTGTCTATTCCGGTACCGGCTGTGACGGTCTTTTCTACGACGTACACGGACTCGGTTTCCGTGTCAGCCATGGCACGCTTGTCAGCGTTTTGCACGTACGAGACCAGCAACACGGTTCCGATGATTGCCACAAGCAGCGCGGCAATGCCTCCCAGTAGGCGAGTTTTCACTGTTTTCCCCTTAAGAATTTTTGTTGTTGTTTATTTATGTGCGAGCCCTTAGTCGATGAGCTTGATAATTACCGTTCCCAAATTCGCCCCTCCGCCCGACCCTCCGGTAAAGGAGTCAATCGACTCGAATTTGATGAATTGGCCAATGACACAGCGATTATTGCCTCCGGAGCAGGCGAGGGCGCTGGTCATTCCCGGAGAGGTGGAAGTATTGCGAAATTCGTAAACACCGTTGTTGCCGAACTTCCAACCCCAGATCTTGAATGTCGCATAACCAATAATGTGGAACTGGCCGTTTTGTCCCTGGTTGGTGGCATTGTCGAAGATGGGAAAGGCTACATTGACGTCCCCGCCGGCAAGGATGGTTGCCTTCCATCCGGCAAGGATGTTTTGGCAGTCAGTAGGAGGATTGTTTCCCGGGTCCGAGCCGATCTGGTTGTTGCCGTTTTGGGTGGTGGCCACGCACGGAGAGCTGCGGTCCAGCCAGCCCCAACCGCCTGGAATTGCGTGGCCTGAGGGGTTGGTGCATGTTCCACCCGGTTTGTAGGAGATTTTCTGGACCTCTCCGGTGGCAAGCGCTGCGGAGAGGTTGTAACAGTGGTTTGAAATCGCCAGGGGAAATCCCGAACCGCGGGTGGGGAACTCCAGGGCAGCGGTTGCGTGGGCTCCCACGGCTGCCGGCGGCGCATTGACGGCTGAACTGAACATCTGCCGCAGGAAGCCCGCCCCGCTTGTACCGTCACGGGTAGTTGTTCTGACGGTGACCTGGTTGGCTACCGACATATCTACCTGGAGCACTTTGGACGAAGCGTCGTTTGAATTGCTGTTGGCCAAGTCCTGGGCGATGGCTTCCGCCTGGGACTGGGTACACCCCGTTGCATGGCAAGCCTGGGCGATGGCGATCGCGCCGGCATCCGCAGCGTTTTGCAGTTGCGCCCGTTCGGCGTAGATCTGGCCGACGTCCACTGCCAGTGCGCCAGCGCCCATGAGCACCAGCATCAGGATGGCCACCAGGACAGCCGCCGCGCCACGTTCCTGTTCCTTCCGGGCATTCTTTAACCGCCGCATCGCATGGCTCCCACTCCGGTGACTGTGACAGTGCTGCCGAAGATGCCCGTCAGGGTGGCGGCAGGGTAGGTGATGGTGACAGTCATGTTCTGGCCTGCGGTGCAGGCCCCGGGGGAGAAGGCATACTGAAAAGCTGCACCATTGAGTCCGGGTGCACCGGCGGTGGCGGCCTGGGCCGCTGCGCCCTGATCGTCCTCGATGGCCATTTCCCTGGCTGCCTCCCGGGCGGCCTGGGTGACCGAAATCTGCAGGTTGTAGGCGTGCGAGAACTCGACGATGCCTGCCACCAGTGCCAGAAGGACGGGCGCGACCAAGGCGAACTCGACGGCGACTGCGCCCCGGTCTCTCCGGGCGCGCTTCCCCCTGATGGAGCGTGAATTCATGCGATTCACTGGACCCTCCGCGAGTAGGTACAGCTGAAGTGGGACGGTGCGCCGCGGCCGGCTCAGCGAACGCGGCGCACCGCTGTGGGAGGTGTTAGCGCCTTAGTTCGACCAGCCGGCCACTGTGGTGCCGAGGTCCTTAAACCAGCCGTTGAGGCCGGTGCCAAAGGCTGTGACGCCGACGATGATGCCGAAGGCGATGAACGCCACGAGCAGCGAGTACTCGGTTGCGGTGGCGCCCTTTTCCGATTCCAGCCGATCCTTGATTCCGGAGACGAAAGCAAGAACCGAGACCATGAGAGCAGTCATTGTAATTTCCTTAAGTTCGATGGAATAAATGCCGTCGAATTCCAGCCTCCCCCATACCGCGAAAGGGCTGGTGCTTCGATAGCAAAAGAATCCACCCGGGGCGCCGCCGGCAACAATGCGTAGTTCTACTCGACTTTTTGAGGGGCCCCATAAGTACTCCCGCAAAGGAGTACTCACATCAGGAAATCATAGGTTTTGGACTACTTGGTTTGCTCAAGAATGGATCAAGAAAGCATGTGTGCAGAAAGCCTGCATCTAACGTTTCACCAGAAATCCGTCTTTAGGATGCCAGTAATGCCGTGCCCAAGGCTGCGGCCAGCATTGAGGGGCCAAAAGCTATTTCGGAGCTCAAATTGGCGCGTTTTAGCCTAATCAAAACGGCGGACAAAATCCCGCCCAGCACGAAGCCGAGTGCTCCGCCGTAGAACAGCTGGCTCCACCCCAAGTAACCCAGGTAAAGGCCCACCGGGGCGGCAAGTTTGACGTCCCCCATGCCGATGCCGTTTGGCGAGATCAGGGCCAAAATCAGGAAAACAACGAACAGGATGGCAGCCCCGGCCGCCGCGCGGAGCAGTTCGGCCCACTCTGCCGCGGCGGAGCTGCCCAGGACGAGGAGTGCCAGGCCGGCCACCAGCAGCGTCAGCACGAGTGGATTCGGCAGCAAATGATGGGCCAGGTCAACGCGTCCCAGCTGCACGCCGAGGGCGGCCAGCAGCAGAAAGGCCGGCAGGGACCACTCCGTACCGAACCGCAGCGCAAGGGCTGCGCACAGCAGGCCGGTGAGTGCCGCCGTCGTAATTCTTGTCCGTGCGCCCGGCAGTCCGCCCAGGCGGGGGAGGGTGCGTGCGATGAGGAGTTCAGCAAGCGGGCTCAGTAAAATACCAAGGAGTCCCATGGCCACTGCAAAAGGGGCCGCTGCAAAGAGCGGCCCGGCGCTGGCGGCGATACCTGCTGACGACACGTGGACTCCTGGATGGTAGGGCCCGGCGCTGGCGCAGGACTCCAAGCCCCCGCCACCGGATACCCCATTTTGACCCGGGCCTCCGGTTGGCGCTATTCTTGGTAGTCGTTGTGCGTGTCCTTTCTCGATGATGCGTGCCCGCTAGGGGATCCAGTTGCAGGGTCGCTACCCGACGGGCATTTTCGGGACTAGGGGAATAACTGGTCCATAGAGCCCTCACCTCTGTTCCGGTCGCGCATAGATAGTAGGCGCACCCCGTGTGACGCCTAAAACAAGAACGCCAGAACAAGAACGAGGCAAACACCGTGCGTACGTACACCCCGAAGCCCGGCGATATCAACCGCCAGTGGCACGTCATTGACGCCACCGACGTTGTCCTGGGTCGTCTTGCCAGCCAGACCGCAACACTGCTGCGCGGAAAGCACAAGCCGACCTTTGCGTCCCACATGGACATGGGCGACTTCGTCATCATCATCAACGCTGAAAAGGTTGCCCTCACCGGCGCCAAGCTGGAGCAGAAGCGCGCATACCGCCACTCCGGTTACCCGGGCGGCCTGACCTCCGTCAACTACGCGGAACTCCTGGAGTCCAACCCGGTCCGCGCCGTTGAGAAGGCCATCAAGGGCATGCTCCCCAAGAACTCCCTCGCTGCCCAGCAGCTGAGCAAGCTGAAGGTCTACCGTGGCGCCGAGCACCCCCACGCAGCCCAGCAGCCCAAGACTTTCGAAATCACCCAGGTCGCCCAGTAGTCCTGGCCACCAACACTTTTATCTACAAGGAGAACCGTGGCTCAGAACGATGAACTGACCACCGAAGCCGTTGAGGCTGAGGAAAACCTGACCAGCTACACCTCGGAAAGCGGCGCTGCTGAAGCTGCCCCGAAGAAGGAGCGCCCGGCACTGACCGTTGCCGGCGCAGCTGTTGGCCGCCGCAAGGAAGCCGTTGCACGCGTTCGCGTTGTGCCGGGCTCCGGCAAGTGGACCATCAACGGCCGCGAGCTGGATAACTACTTCCCGAACAAGCTGCACCAGCAGGACGTCAACGAGCCCTTCAAGATCCTGGATCTCGAAGGTGCCTACGACGTCATCGCCCGCATCCACGGCGGTGGCCCCTCCGGCCAGGCCGGTGCACTGCGCCTCGGCATCGCCCGTTCGCTGAACGAGATCGACGTCGAGAACAACCGCGCCACCCTGAAGAAGGCCGGCTACCTCACCCGTGACGCCCGCGTCATCGAGCGTAAGAAGGCCGGTCTCAAGAAGGCACGCAAGGCCCAGCAGTACTCCAAGCGCTAAATCCGCTTGCTGGGGCGATTTTGCCCCGCTCCAGAAGCCCGTTCCGCCATTTGGCGGGGCGGGCTTCTGCCGTTAACCCCGGTTACCCGGCTGGCAACGCCGGTGAGCAGGGGAAACGTCCGTAACGCCCTTCATGGACGCCGTGCAGAGCGGGTTCAGGGCGGGGACGGGCACCTGAATCGTCTAAACTTGACCCGATGTCTACATTATTTGGAACAGACGGTGTCCGGGGCCTGGCGAATGGCCTGCTGACTGCCGAGCTCGCATTGCAGCTGGCCCAGGCCGCCGCCGTCGTGCTTGGCCATGAACGCACCAGCGAAGGTGCGCGGCCGCGCGCCGTGGTGGCGAGGGATCCCCGCGCAAGCGGCGAGTTCATCGCAGCGGCTGTGGAAGCCGGGCTTTCCAGCTCCGGGATCGACGTGTACGACGCCGGCGTCCTGCCCACCCCCGCCGCCGCCTACCTCGTGGCAGACCTGAACGCTGACTTCGGCGTCATGATCTCCGCCTCGCACAATCCGGCCCCGGACAACGGGATCAAGTTCTTCGCCCGCGGCGGGCAGAAACTCCCCGACGAGGTGGAGGACGCCATCGAGGCCCAGATGGGCAAGGAGCCCTTCCGCCCGGTGGGTGGCGAGGTTGGCCGCATCCAGCGCTTCTCCGACGCCGAGGACCGCTACATCGTCCACCTCCTGGGCACCCTGCCGCACAACCTCGACGGCCTCAAGGTGGTCCTCGACTGCGCGCACGGCGCCGCCAGCGGCTGTTCCCCCCAGGTCTTCAAGGACGCCGGCGCTGACGTCGTTGTCATCGGCGCCGAACCGGACGGCCTGAACATCAACGAAGGCGTGGGTTCCACCCACCTCGGCCCGCTCAAGGCGGCCGTGGTGCAGCACGGCGCCGACCTCGGCATTGCCCACGACGGCGACGCCGACCGCTGCCTTGCCGTGGACCACGAGGGCAACGAGGTGGACGGCGACCAGATCATGGCCATCATTGCCGTCGCCCTCAAGAAGGCCGGCAAGCTCACCGACAACGTCCTCGTCGCCACCGTGATGAGCAACCTCGGCCTCAAGATCGCCCTTCGCGACGCCGGCATCGCCATCCGCGAGACGGGCGTGGGGGACCGGTACGTCCTCGAGGAAATGCGCGACGGCGGCTACAACCTGGGCGGCGAACAGTCCGGCCACGTGATCCTCGCCGACTACGCCACCACCGGCGACGGCGTGCTGACCGGCCTGCAGCTGGCGGCCCAGGTGGCCCTGACCGGCCGGCCGCTCAAGGAGCTCGCCACGATCATGACCAAGCTGCCCCAGGTCCTCATCAACGTGAAGGACGTGGACCGGAGCCGCGTCGGCGGTGACGAGACCCTGGCCGCAGCCGTCACGGCAGCCGAAGCCGAGCTGGGCGACACCGGCCGGGTACTCCTGCGCCCCTCCGGCACGGAGCCCGTGGTGCGCGTCATGGTGGAGGCCGCAGACCAGCAGACCGCCCAGGCGATTGCCGAACGCCTCGCCCAGGTTGTGAAGACCCAGCTGGCGCTGGAACTCGTCGACTGAGTTTCGCCTTAAAGGCATAAAGCAGCCCGCCTCCTGACTGACTGGTTCAGGCGGAGGCGGGCTGCTTTTTTGTATTCAGTTACTTGGCGGCCTGGTTCTGGTTCTGGGTCTGCAGGGCGTCGCGGATCTCCTTCAACAGCGCGATCTGCGGATCCTCGGCTGCTTCCTGCTTGGCGTCCTGCCCGATTCCGAGCTTGCGGTTGCGGTGTTCGATCAGCTTGTTCATCGGGGCGACGAGGACGAAGTAGAGCGCTGAGGCGACCAGCAGGAAGTTGACCACAGCGGTCAGCAGCACGCCGAACCGCACGTCCCCGAACGCCAGGAAATTATCAAAGTTTGGCTCGCCGACCAGCAGCGAGATCAGTGGCATCAGGACGCTCTTGACCAGTGCATCGACCACGGCGCTGAAGGCTGATCCGATGACCACCGCCACGGCCAGGTCGATGACGTTTCCCTTGAGAATGAACTTCTTGAATCCACTAAGCATGCCAACCAAACTACCGCACCCCGTTTACTGGGTCGTTACCGGGACCTTGCGGGGAGAAGCAGGGCGTCAGAGGTAGCCGGGTGCCGCGCCCAGGCCGAAATACTGTTCCAGGGTGGCGATGCCGCGCCTCCGCATGTCCGTGGCCGCCTCCACGCCGATGTACCGCAGGTGCCACGATTCGTAGAAATACCCGGTGATTTCGTGCTGCATCCACGGGTACCGCACCACGAAGCCGAAGCGGTGCGCGTTGGCCTTGGCCCAAACGGCGGCCGGCTGCTCGGCGAAGCAGGGCTGGAAGCTGCAGGCGCCGCCGCCGTCGCCAATGTCGAACGACCAGCCTGTCTGGTGCTCGGAATAACCCGGCCGCGCCGAAGCGGTGTCCGCCGCGGCCCGCCCTTGGGAGCTTACCCAGCCGTTATAGGTGACGGTCTGCGTCGCGTAGGAGCGGTAGCCGCTCGCCAGCGTCATGGTCACGCCGTCCGCCGCAGCCGCGGCGAACATCCGTTCTGCGGCAGCCGCCGTCGTGCTGTTCAGCTGCGCCGCCTCGCCGGCGACGGCGAGGGCCACGCTCGGCTGGACCAGATCGGCCGGAATGTAGTTGGCCGGCTTGAGCGGGCGGTGCTTATTGACGATCACCCAGGGGCTGGCGGGGGCGGTCAGCGAGTACTGCCTGGGCAGCCGTGAAGCGGCCGACGGCGGGGCCGCCGCCGCCGTCGTTGTGGCGGACGGCGACTTTGCTGCGGGGGATGAGGAGGACCCTGAGGGGGAGGCCGTGACGGACGCCGTGGCAGAGCTGCCGGTGGACGCCGACGCGGTTGCGGATCCCGAAGGAGCCGGCGACGCCTTGCCGGATGGGGTTTGTGATGCCGTTCCCGAGGCCGCCGAAGTGGTACCCGCAGCCTCCGGTGCAGGGCCGGGGGTGCAGGCGGCGAGGGCCGACAGGCCGGCACCAGTCATCAGTAGCCGGGCCACCGCGCGGCGGGTAGGGCGTGATCCGGGCTGGGACCCCGGAGAGGTCTCGGTGCAGGGTCCGGTTTCTTTGCCCGTGGAAGGTTCTGGAGAGCTGCCGCACATGCGTGCTAGACCTTCCTCAGCAGCATCCTGCGGACGGAGTGGTCTGCTTCCTTGGTGAGCACCAGCTGCGCCCGCCCCCGGGTGGGCAGCACGTTCTCTTCCAGGTTCGGTTCGTTGATGCGCTTCCAGATGTCGCGGGCCGTCGCTTCGGCCTCGGTATCGGACAGCGTGGCATAGCGGTGGAAGTACGACTCCGGCTGCGCGAAGGCGGTGGAACGGAGTTTGCGGAACCGGTCCACGTACCACTCCTCGATGTGCGACGTCTTGGCATCCACGTAGATGGAAAAGTCGAAGAAGTCGCTCAGCGCCAGCCCCTGGCGGCCGTCGTGCCGCGGCCGGGCGGGGGCCAGCACGTTCAGGCCCTCGACAATAAGGACGTCCGGGCGGCGGACCACCACTTCCTTGCCGGGGACGATGTCATAGGTGACGTGCGAGTACCAGGGGGCCCGCACCTCCTCGGCGCCGCCCTTGATCTCGCTCACAAACCGCAGCAGCGCGCGGCGGTCGTAGGACTCCGGGAATCCCTTGCGGTCCAGCAGCTGCCGGCGCTTGAGTTCAGCCAGCGGATACAGGAAGCCGTCGGTGGTGATGAGCTCGACGTTTGGTGTGCCCGGCCAGCGCCGCAGCATCTCGCGGAGAACGCGGGCGATGGTGGACTTGCCCACAGCCACGGAGCCGGCGACGCCGATCACGAACGGGGTGCGCTGGGTCTGTTCACCGAGGAAGGTGGTGGTGGCCGCGTGCAGCTGGCCGGCCGCTTCGACATACAGGTGCAGCAGCCGTGACAGCGGCAGATAGACCTCGCGCACCTCGCTGATGTCCAGGGGGTCACCGAGACCGCGAAGGCGCAGCACGTCCTCTTCATTAAGGGGCTGCTCCATCTGGGCCGAGAGCCGGGACCACGTCTGCCGGTCCAGCTCCACGAACGGGGAAACACCCTCCCCGTTCGCTTCGTTGCGTTGCAAAGTCACCCTAGAGATTCTGCCCCTCCCGGCGCCGAGAGCGAAATGCAGCCATTCTTGAGTGAATCTTGACCCTATGCGTTACCCATTCCTGAGCCTGCCGCGGGACTGTTCAGTGAATAGGGAGAACCGACGCAGAATTTGAAGGGTCTCAACATGGGAAAGGCAGTCACGCCGAAGGAACCGCCGCAGCGGACAGGCCGCGACTTTGGCGGCAGGCGCGGCGGTGGAGCGGCCACCCGGATCTTCGAAATCCGCCGCCGGAAGCGGTTCGCCGAGGCGGCGCGCATGGCCAACTTTGCCGTCCTCATGGTCCTCCTCTTTGCCGTCCTGGGACTCGTCGTCATTCCGCAGGCCACCGGGTCACAGACCTACACAGTGCCCACAAACTCCATGGCGCCCACATATTCCGCGGGCACGTTCCTCGTGGTGAAACCCGCCGCCTTGAGCCAGTTGAAGTACGGGGACGTGGTCACCTACCAGCCCGCCCCTGACAGCCCTGAAGTGCTGACTCACCGGGTCGTGGGCTTTGGGGCCCTGCAGGACGGCGAGAGAACCCTGGTCACAAAGGGTGACAGCGCCAACGCCAACGATCCGGAGCCCGTCCGCGCCCGGCAGATAAAAGGGAAGCCCCTTTACGCGATCCCGCTGGTTGGCTATCTCACCAGCGCCGTCGGCGACGCTGACCGCGAGCTTTGGATGAAGCTGGCGGTGGCTGGACTTATCGGCCAGTGCCTGCTGCTCATCGTGCTGGGCGTCCGCCGCCGGCGACGGGGAGGATGACGTAGCGGGCGGGAGTTCTTCGCAAAGCCAGATAGGCTTATACCCATGTGTGGAATCGTGGGTTATGTTGGCCGTTCGTCGGGCCGGGCTGATGCCGGGCACGGTGCGTTGGATGTTGTTCTTGAGGGGTTGCGCCGTCTGGAGTACCGCGGATATGACTCCGCCGGTGTTGCGGTAGTGGCTGACGGGGAGATTTCCTCGCGGAAGAAGTCCGGGAAGCTGAGCAACCTGCTGGCCGAACTGGAGGAGCGGCCGCTGCCGGAGTCGCTGACCGGTATCGGTCACACGCGCTGGGCCACGCATGGTGGCCCGACGGATCAGAACGCGCACCCGCATCTGTCTGATGGCGGGAAGCTCGCGGTGATCCACAACGGCATCATTGAAAACTTTGCTGAGCTGAAGCAGGAGCTGCTGGCCAAGGGTGTTGTCTTCAAGTCGGAGACCGACACCGAGGTGGCCGCGGCGCTGCTGGGCGACATTTTCCGGAACAAACTGGGCGGGGACGTCTCCGACGGCGGCCTGACCCGGGCCATGGAACTGGCCTGCCAGCGGCTCGAGGGCGCGTTCACGCTCCTCGCGGTGCACGCCGACCAGCCTGACGTCGTCGTGGCCGCGCGCCGGAACTCCCCGCTGGTGGTGGGTTTGGGCGAGGGCGAGAACTTCCTGGGTTCGGACGTGTCCGGGTTCATCGACTACACCCGGCGTGCGGTGGAGCTGGGCCAGGACCAGATCGTGACGATCACCGCGGACACCGTGGAGATCACCGACTTCTTCGGCGCCCCGGCGGAGGGCAAGGAGTACCACGTTGACTGGGACCCGGCCTCCGCGGAAAAGGGTGGCTTCAACTCTTTCATGGAGAAGGAAATCCATGACCAGCCCGACGCCGTGGCGCAGACCCTGCTGGGACGCTCGGACCTGAACGGCAAGCTGACCCTGGATGAGCTGCGCATCGACCCGCAGCTGCTCAAGCAGGTGGACAAGATCATCGTCCTGGCGTGCGGCACGGCAGCCTACGCGGGCCTGGTGGCCAAGTACGCCATCGAGAACTGGTGCCGGATCCCCACCGAGGTGGAGCTCGCGCACGAGTTCCGCTACCGGGACCCGATCGTTGACGCCAACACCCTGGTGGTCTCCATCAGCCAGTCCGGCGAGACGATGGACACGCTGATGGCGGTCCGCTACGCCCGCGAGCAGGGCGCGAAGACCATTTCCATCTGCAACACGAACGGCTCCACGATTCCGCGGGAGTCCGACGCCGTGCTGTACACGCACGCCGGCCCGGAAATCGCCGTCGCCTCCACGAAGGCATTCCTGGCGCAGATCACCGCCGCCTACCTGCTGGGCCTGTACCTGGCGCAGCTGCGCGGGAACATCTTCACCGGCCAGATCAAGGACGTCCTCGCGGACCTGGGCAAGATCCCGGCGAAGATCCAGAAGATCCTGGACTCGGCCGAGGAACTGCGCGAGCTGGCCCGGAGCATGAAGGACGAGAAGTCCGTGCTGTTCCTGGGCCGTCACGTGGGCTTCCCGGTTGCCCTTGAGGGCGCGTTGAAGCTCAAGGAAATCGCGTACATCCACGCCGAGGGCTTCGCTGCCGGCGAGCTCAAGCACGGCCCGATCGCGCTGATCGACGACGGCCAGCCGGTCTTCGTTGTGGTGCCGTCCCCGCGCGGGCGGGACTCGCTGCACTCCAAGGTGGTGTCCAACATCCAGGAAGTCCGTGCCCGCGGTGCCCGCACCCTGGTGATCGCCGAGGAAGGCGACGAATCGGTCAAGGACTACGCCGAGCACGTGTTCTACGTCCCGGAAACCCCGACCCTGCTGATGCCGCTGCTGACCACGGTTCCGCTGCAGATTTTTGCTGCTGAACTGGCCGGCGCAAAGGGCTACGACGTGGACCAGCCGCGCAACCTCGCCAAGAGCGTCACAGTAGAGTAAGCCCATGATTGTTGGCATCGGCGTAGACGTAGTGGACATCGAGCGCTTCGGACGGCAGCTGGAGCGCACCCCCGGACTCCGGGACCGGCTGTTTGTGCCGGCCGAACGGGAACTGAACACCCGCTCCCTGGCCGCGCGGTTCGCCGCCAAGGAGGCCGTGGCCAAGGTCCTGGGCGCGCCGGCCGGCATGAACTGGCAGGACTGCTGGATCGGCCTCGACCAGAACGGCCCCACCATCCAGGTCAAGGGAACAGTGCTCGCCGTGGCCGACGCCAAGGGCGTCAAACGGTGGCACCTCTCCATGAGCCACGACGGCGGCATCGCCACTGCCACCGTCCTGGCCGAGGGCTGACCCCGGACGGACTGACCACATGATCAGCGCCTATACCGGAACCCAGATCAGGGAAGCTGAAAAGCCCCTGCTGGATTCGGGTATGGGCGCTGTTCTCATGCAGCGGGCAGCCCGCGGCATGGCAGCCGCCGCCATCGCGGAGCTGCGCCGCCGCGGGCGCCGGCTGTACGGATCCAGCGTCCTCGTCCTGGCCGGCAAGGGCAACAACGGCGGGGACGGCCTCTTCGCCGCGGCACACCTTGCCGGACGGGGAATGCGGACGACGGCGGTGCTCGCCTCCGCCACTGCCCACCCGGACGGACTGGCCGCCTTCCGGCGCGCCGGCGGCGGGGTGCTGACGCTGACTGACGCGAACGCCGGTGAGCTGGCAGCGCTGGCCGGCAGGGCCGACGTCGTCATTGACGCGCTGCTCGGGACCGGCGCCCAGGGCGGACTCCGTGGAGCCTCGGCGGAACTCGTTTCGCAGCTTGCCGGATCGCGGCTCGCCGGACCGCAGGCCGTTGCGGGGTCCCGTGGCCTCGTGGTGGCATGCGACGTGCCCAGCGGCGTGGACGCCGACACCGGCGAGGCCGCCGGACCCGTGCTGCCCGCCGACATCACCGTCACCTTCGGCGGGGCCAAAGCCGGCCTGCTGACGGACCCCGGAGCGGACTTCGCCGGCCGGGTGTTGGTGGTCCCGATCGGCATTGAGGACTCGCTCCCGTGGCCCGCCCTGCGCCGCCTGGAGGCCGCCGACCTGGCCGCACTGCTCCCGCGCCCCGCGCGGCGCGCCCACAAGTATTCGCGGGGCGTCCTCGGGGTGGTGGCCGGATCGCCGGCCTACCCCGGCGCCGCCGTGCTCGCCTGCCGCGGGGCGCTCTCTGCGGGCGTCGGGATGGTCCGCTACGTCGGGCCGCCGGAGGTGGCCGACCTCATCCGCCACAGCTGCCCCGAGGTGGTCTGCAGTACCGGCACCGTGGCAGAGACCCACGTCCAGGCCTGGCTGGTGGGCTCCGGGATGGACGGATCGGACGAGGAAGAGATGCAGCGTGTCCGCGACGCCGTCGACTCGGGCCTGCCCACCGTGGCCGACGCCGGCGCCCTGCCTGTGCTGCCGGACGTGCTGGCCCCGCAGGTGGTGCTGACGCCGCACGCCGGGGAGCTTGCCACCCTGCTGCAGCGCCTCGGCGCCGACCTGGACCGCGAGGCCGTCGAGGCCTCCACCCTCGCCGCGGTGCGCCGCGCCGCCGGCCTGACCGAGGCCACCGTGCTGCTGAAAGGCGCCAGCACGCTGGTGGCGTCGCCCTACCAGGATTTCTACAGCCAGGCCGAGGGAACGCCCTGGCTGGCCACGGCCGGCAGCGGCGATGTGCTGGCCGGAATCATTGGTGCCCTGCTCGCCCAGGTGGGGGCCGACGTCGGACGGTTCCGGGCGGCAGGCATCGATCCGGACGAACGCTGGGCGGCCATTGGCGCCATGGGGGCGAGCCTGCACGGCCTCGCCGGAGCCGCAGCGGCGGCGGGCGGCCCGCTGACGGCGGGGCGGATATCCGACGCCTTACCCGGTATATGGGGTAAAGTCAGCACGCTTAGTAAGTAGCTGTGGGACACGTAATAGTCACACCCACCCGCTACGGTAAGACCAAGTTCCGTGCAGGTAGTGCGTGAAGACCTGCCGGACGCAGTGTTGGACGAGGTATAGGAGCACGAATGGAAATCTGGCCCGGATCGGCTTACCCGCTGGGAGCCACGTTTGACGGCACCGGAACCAACTTCGCATTGTTCAGCGAGCACGCAGACAAAGTCGAGCTGTGCCTTTTCGACGACGAGGGGACCGAAACCCGGGTCACGCTCCGCGAGGTCGACGGCTACGTGTGGCACTGCTACCTGCCGCAGATCCAGCCCGGACAGAAGTACGGCTACCGCGTGCACGGCACCTACGACCCCGCCAGCGGCCAGCGCTTCAACGCCAACAAGCTGCTGCTTGACCCGTACGCCAAGGCAGTCTCCGGCCAGATCGACTGGGACCCCGCGCTGTTCTCCTACAACATGGGGGACCCGTCATCGATGAACAACGCCGACTCCGCGCCGCACATGATGATGGGCGTGGTCATCAACCCGTTCTTCGACTGGGACAACGACCAGAACCTGCGCATCCCGTACCACAAGTCGGTCATCTACGAGGCGCACGTCCGCGGGCTCACCGAGCTGCACCCGGAAATTCCCGACGAGCAGCGCGGCACGTACGCCGGCGTGGCGCACCCTGCCGTGATCTCGCACCTGCAGAAGCTGGGCGTCACCGCAATTGAGCTCATGCCCGTGCACCAGTTCGTGAACGACGGCACCCTGCAGGAGAAGGGCCTCAGCAACTACTGGGGCTACAACACCATCGGTTTCTTCGCGCCGCAGAACACCTACAGCTCCACCGGCGACACCGGCCAGCAGGTCCAGGACTTCAAAGCGATGGTCCGCTCGCTGCACCGGGCCGGCATCGAGGTCATCCTCGACGTCGTCTACAACCACACCGCAGAAGGCAACCACCTCGGACCCACCCTGAGCTTCAAGGGCATCGACAACGAGGCCTACTACCGCCTGGTGGACGACGACAAGCAGTACTACATGGACTACACGGGCACCGGCAACACCCTGAACGTCCGCCAGCCGCACTCCCTGCAGCTGCTCATGGACTCGCTGCGCTACTGGGTCACCGAGATGCACGTGGACGGCTTCCGGTTTGACCTCGCCGCCGCGCTGGCCCGCGAGTTTTACGACGTCGACCGGCTCTCCACGTTCTTCGAACTCATCCAGCAGGATCCCGTGGTGTCCCAGGTGAAGCTGATCGCGGAGCCGTGGGACGTCGGGCCCGGCGGGTACCAGGTGGGCAACTTCCCGCCGCAGTGGACCGAGTGGAACGGCAAGTACCGCGACACTGTGCGCGACTTCTGGCGCGGCGAGCCGGCCACGCTGGGCGAGTTCGCCTCGCGCATTACCGGATCCGCTGATCTCTACGAGCACTCCGGCCGCCGCCCGGTCGCCTCGATCAACTTTGTCACCGCACATGACGGCTTCACCCTGCGGGACCTGGTGTCCTACAACGAGAAGCACAACGACGCCAACGGCGAGGACAACAAGGACGGCGAGTCGCACAACCGGTCCTGGAACTGCGGGGCAGAGGGCCCCTCGGACGACCCCAAGGTACTGGGGCTCCGGGCCCGGCAGCAGCGCAACTTCATAGCCACCATGCTGCTCTCGCAGGGTGTGCCGATGATCCTTCATGGCGACGAGCTCGGCCGCACCCAGCAGGGCAATAACAACGGGTACTGCCAGGACTCCGAGCTGACCTGGGTGAACTGGGACAGCGTGGACCAGCCGCTCATCGAATTCACCGCCGCCGTCAACTCGCTGCGGGCCAAGCACCCCACCTTCCGGCGCAGCCGCTTCTTCGACGGCAGGCCCGTCCGGCGTGGCGAAGGCGAGCGGCTGCCGGACATCGTATGGCTGGATCCCGACGGCAACCTCATGTCGCCGGAGGACTGGGACAGCGGCTTCGGCCGGTCGGTGGGCATGTTCCTCAACGGCGACGGCATCCAGGGCCACGACGACCGTGGACGGCGGATCACCGACGTGAACTTCCTGCTGTACTTCAACGCGCACGACGGCGATGTTGAGTTCACGCTGCCGCCGGACGAGTACGCACCCGCCTGGGACGTCATCATCGACACCGCCGGCGGAGGGGCCGACTCCGATCCGGCGAACGCGGGCAGCATGCTGTCCGTGGCGGCCAAGTCGCTCGTGGTGCTGCGCGCGCACAGCGCACCGGAGGAGGAGCCGGACCATTCCGTTGCTGCTTCGCTGGCCGCACTCACGCAGACCGCCACTGCTGAGACCGCTGCCCTCACCGCGCCCGCCATTCCCGATCCGGCCAAGACAAAGAAGCCGGCAATTGAGCGAGCGAAGGCCGCCTGGGAGCAGCCAGCAGCCGAGCCTGCCGTTGCGCCGGCTGCTGAGCCGGTCCCGGAGCCGGCTGCTGAGCCGGACACTGACCCGGTCCCGGAGCCGGCTGCTGAGCCGGAGCCGGAGCCGGACACTGACCCTGCCAAGGCCGCCGCGGAGCAGCCGGCTGCCAAGACGACACGAAACTCGGCGGGAAAGCGGAACGGGAACTCGAAGGCAGGCAAGCCGGCAGGGGAGGGCGCATGAAAACTCCCGTCTCCACGTACCGGCTGCAGATCAGGAAGGGCTTCACGCTGTTCGACGCAGCCGAAACCGTGCCGTACCTGCACTCGCTCGGTGTCGACTGGGTCTACCTTTCGCCGGTCCTGACTGCCGAGCAGGGGTCCGACCACGGGTACGACGTCACCGATCCCTCCGCCGTCGACCCCGAGCGCGGCGGACCGGAGGGCCTGGCGGCCGTTTCCAAGGCGGCCCGCGCCGCGGGCATGGGCGTGCTGATCGACATTGTGCCCAACCACGTCGGCGTCGCCACGCCGGTGCAGAACCCGTGGTGGTGGTCGCTGCTCAAGGAGGGGCGCCAGTCCCGTTACGCCGAAGCGTTCGACGTCGACTGGGACGTTGCCGGGGGACGCATCCGGCTCCCGGTCCTCGGCAGCGACGATGACCTGGACCAGCTCGAAATCAAGGACGGGGATCTGCGGTACTACGACCACCGCTTCCCGCTGGCCGACGGCAGCTACACCGAGGGCGAGTCCCCGCGCGACGTCCACGCCCGGCAGCACTACGAACTCATGGGCTGGCGGCGCGCGGACAACGAGCTGAACTACCGCCGCTTCTTCGCGGTAAACACGCTGGCCGGCGTCCGCGTGGAGATCCCCGCCGTTTTCGATGAGGCACACCAGGAGGTGGTGCGCTGGTTCCGCGAGGGGCTCGCGGACGGCCTGCGGATTGACCACCCGGACGGCCTGGCCGACCCCGAGGGGTACCTGAAGCGGCTCCGTCAGGTGACGGGCGGCGCCTACCTGCTGATCGAAAAGATCCTCGAGCCGGGGGAGCAGCTGCCCGCCGGTTTCGACTGCGAGGGCACCACGGGCTACGACGCCCTCGCCGATGTGGACCGGGTTCTCGTGGACCCCACCGGCCAGGAGGCCCTGGACCGGCTGGACGCCTCGCTGAGCGGAGCCGGGGCCGCCGACTATCAGGACATGATCCGGGGAACCAAGCGCCGGATCACCGACGGCATCCTCCATTCGGAGATCCTGCGGCTGGCCCGGCTGGTGCCGGGCGACGCCGGCCTCCCCGGGGATGCCGCGGCCGACGCGATCGCCGAAATCATCGCCGCCTTCCCGGTCTACCGGACATACCTGCCGGAGGGCGCGGAGGTCCTGAAGGAGGCGTGCGAGCTTGCCGCCCGCCGGCGGCCGGAACTCGACCAGGCCATCCTGGCCTTGCAGCCGCTGCTGCTGGATACGGACCTGGAGCTGGCCCGGCGCTTCCAGCAGACCTCCGGAATGGTGATGGCCAAGGGCGTGGAGGACACCGCGTTCTTCCGCTATAACCGGCTGGGCACGCTCACCGAGGTGGGCGCCGACCCCACCGAGTTCGCCGTGGAGCCGGACGAATTCCATGCCCGGATGGCCCGCCGGCAGGCAGAGCTACCGCTGTCCATGACGACGCTCAGCACCCACGACACCAAACGCAGCGAGGACACCCGGGCACGGATCTCGGTCATCTCCGAGGCGGCCGGCGAATGGGAGAAGGCCCTGGGCCGGCTGCGCTCACTGGCGCCGCTGCCGGACGGCCCGCTGTCCGCGCTGCTGTGGCAGGCCGTTGCCGGCGCCTGGCCCGCCAGCCGGGAACGCCTGCAGTACTACGCGCTGAAGGCTGCACGCGAAGCCGGGAACTCCACCAACTGGACCGATCCGGATCCGGCGTTCGAGGAGAAGCTGGCCGCCGCCGTCGACGCGGTGTTCAGCAACCCTGCGGTCCAGGCCGAGGTGGAGGCCCTCGTGGCACTCCTGGAGCCGCATGGCGCCTCAAACTCCCTCGCGGCCAAGCTCGTGCAGCTGACCATGCCCGGCGTCCCGGACGTGTACCAGGGCACCGAGTTCTGGGACCGGTCGCTGACCGACCCGGACAACCGGCGCCCGTTCAGCTTCGATAACCGCCGCGCCGCGCTGGAGCAGCTGGACGCCGGCGAGCTGCCGCCGTCATTTACGGATGAGCGGACCAAGCTGCTGGTCACCTCGCGCGCGCTGCGGCTGCGTCGTGACCGGCCGGAGCTGTTCACGGGTTACCGACCCGTCAAGGCCAGCGGCCCTGCCGCCGGACACCTGATCGCTTTCGACCGCGGCACCCCCGCAGTGCCGGGTGCATTGACGTTCGCCACCCGGCTCCCCTACGGGCTGGAACAGTCGGGCGGGTGGCGGGCCACCGCCTTCGAACTTAATTCCGCCACGAAGGACGAGCTGACCGGTGCCGGCTTCGGGCCGGGGACCGTGAAGATCGCCGACATCTTCCGGACCTACCCCGTGGCGCTGCTGGTGCCGGAGACAGAACTGACGCAGACAGGAGGAGAGTCATGACGCACACAGGCGAGGCGACCTACCCCCTCGAAGCCGCGAAACCCGTGCAGGGCCCGGCGCGCTTCGACGTCTGGGCACCCAAAGCCGAATCCGTGACGCTGCTCGCCGGCGGGGAACGCTACGCCATGCAGCGCCGGCCCGGCGCCGGACCCGAGGACAAGGGCTGGTGGACCGCCGCCGACGCACCCGCGGACGGCGACCTGGACTACGGGTATCTCCTGGACGGCGACGAAACACCGCTTCCGGATCCGCGGACCCGGCGCCAGCCGAACGGAGTCCACTCCCTCTCGCGTACCTTCGACCCTTCCGCCCACAGCTGGCGTGAGGACGGCTGGCAGGGCAGGGAACTGCAGGGCGCAGTCATCTACGAGCTCCACCTCGGAACGTTCACGCCCGAAGGGACGCTGGACGCGGCCGCCGGCAGGCTGGACTACCTCTCCGGCCTGGGCGTGGACTTCATCGAGCTGCTGCCCGTGAACGCGTTCAACGGCACGCACAACTGGGGCTACGACGGCGTGCAGTGGTTCGCCGTCCACGAGGCATACGGCGGCCCGGAAGCGTACCAGCGGTTCGTCGACGCCGCCCACGCGGCAGGCCTCGGCGTGATCCAGGACGTGGTCTACAACCACCTCGGCCCCAGCGGCAACTACCTGCCGCGGTTCGGGCCGTACCTCAAGCAGGGCGAGGGAAACACGTGGGGCGACTCGGTGAACCTGGACGGGCCCGGCTCCGACCATGTGCGCCGGTTCATCCTGGACAACCTGGCCATGTGGCTGCGTGACTACCGCGTTGACGGCCTGCGGCTGGACGCCGTCCACGCCCTGAAGGACGAGCGGGCGGTCCACATCCTCGAGGACTTCGGGGCGCTGGCCGATCAGATCTCCGCGGAGGTGGGACGGCCGCTGACGCTCATCGCCGAGTCCGACCTCAACAACCCGCGGCTGCTGTATCCGCGGGACGTCAACGGGTACGGGCTGGCAGGGCAGTGGAGCGATGACTTCCACCACGCCGTCCACGTCAACGTCACCGGCGAGACCACCGGCTACTACGGCGACTTCGACTCGCTCGCGGCCCTCGCCAAGGTGCTCCGGGACGGCTTCTTCCACGACGGCAGCTACTCCAGCTTCCGGGAACGCCACCACGGCCGGCCGATCAGTTTCAGCGCGGTCCACCCGGCCGCCCTGGTGGTCTGCTCGCAGAACCACGACCAGATCGGCAACCGCGCCACCGGGGACAGGCTCTCCCAGACGCTGCCGTACGGAAGCCTGGCGCTGGCCGCCGTGCTCACCCTGACGGGACCTTTCACGCCCATGCTGTTCATGGGCGAGGAGTACGGCGCCACCACGCCGTGGCAGTTCTTCACCTCGCACCCGGAACCCGAGCTCGGCAAGGCCACCGCGGAAGGCAGGATCAGGGAGTTCGAACGCATGGGGTGGGATCCCGCCGTCGTGCCTGATCCGCAGGATCCGGAGACGTTCCGCAGGTCCAAGCTGAACTGGGCGGAAGCCTCCGCCGGCCACCACGCGCGGCTGCTGGAGCTGTACCGTTCGCTCACCGCGCTGCGCCGCTCCACGCCGGACCTCACCAAGCTCGGCTTCGAGGACACGCACGTGGAGTTCGACGAGGACGCCCGCTGGCTGCGGTTCCGGCGCGGCGGCGTGCAGGTACTGCTCAACTTCTCCGGGCAGCCGGTGAGCCTGGCGGGTGCGGGGCCGGCCCTGCTGCTGGCCACCGACGACGCGGTGCGGCTGGAAGGGGAACGTGTGGAGCTCGGGCCGCTGAGTGCCGCCGTCGTCAGCGACTGACTGCCTTTCCCGACGCGTTCCGGGGCGGCGTCCACCATCGGTGACCGGATGGTGGACGCCCGCCCCGCTGCAGGGGCGCGGCTGGCAGGATGGAACGTATGACTTATGTGGCCTCGGACACCCGCTATGACACCATGCCGTACCGCCGCGTCGGACGCAGCGGCCTGAAACTGCCCGCCATCTCGCTGGGCCTGTGGCACAACTTCGGCGACGACAAGCGCTTCGACGAACAGCGCGCCATCCTGCGCCGCGCCTTTGACCTTGGCGTCAATCACTTCGACCTGGCCAACAACTACGGCCCGCCGGACGGCTCCGCGGAGACCAACTTCGGCCGGCACCTGCAGGGCGACTTCAAGCCGTACCGCGACGAGCTGGTCATCTCCACCAAGGCCGGCTACTACATGTGGCCCGGCCCGTACGGCGAGTGGGGCTCGCGGAAGTACCTGATCTCCAGCCTGGACCAGTCGCTGCAGCGGATGGGCCTGGACTACGTGGACATCTTCTACAGCCACCGCCCGGATCCGGAGACGCCGCTGGAGGAGACCATGGGCGCGCTCGATTACGCGGTCCGCTCCGGCAAGGCCCTGTACGCGGGCATCTCCTCCTATACCCCGGAGCAGACGCTCGAGGCAGCCCGCATCCTGAAGGAACTCGGCACGCCGCTGCTCATCCACCAGCCCAGTTACTCCATGCTGAACCGCTGGACCGAGAACGGCTCGCCCAACCTGTACGAGGCCCTGGAGCAGGTGGGCGCCGGCTCCATCGCGTTCTCCCCGCTGGCCCAGGGCATGCTGACTGACCGCTACCTCGACGGCGTCCCGGCGGATTCCCGCGCCGCCAAGGCGAGGTTCCTCTCCGAATCGGCCCTGACCGAGGACAAGCTGGACAGGGTCCGCGGGCTGAACGCCATCGCCGCCGGCCGCGGACAGTCGCTGGCACAGATGGCCATCGCCTGGATCCTCCGCGACCAGCCCAAGGGCTCCCCGGTGACCTCTGCGCTCGTCGGCGCGTCCAGCGTCAGGCAGCTCGAGGACACCCTGGCCGCCATCAACAACCTGGAGTTTAGCGCCGAGGAGCTGACGGCGATCGATGAGTTCGCCGTCGAATCCGACATCAACCTCTGGGCGCAGCGGGTCTGACCCCCGCTGCAAAACCGACACGTAATCAAGCGGCCGGGGACGGCGGGAACAAAGCCGGCCCCGGCAGCGTTTGGTTAGACTGATAAGCGCGCCGCGTGGCGCGGTGCCCGTCAGACGCCGTCGTACAGCAAGGTACAGACGCGCAGGGCACATGAAGTTTGTTCTCAAAGGAGTTCCGTGTCTTCAAATCCGATTCGTGTAGCAATCGTCGGCGTGGGTAACTGTGCCGCTTCGCTGGTTCAGGGTGTTCATTACTACCGGGATGCCGACCCCAAGGCCACGATTCCGGGTCTGATGCACGTCGAGTTCGGCAAGTACCACGTCAACGACGTCCAGTTCGTGGCCGCTTTCGATGTCGACGGCAAGAAGGTCGGCGTCGACCTCGCCGATGCGATCCTGGCCAGCGAGAACAACACGATCAAGCTCGCCGAGGTCCCGCCGACCGGTGTTGCTGTCCAGCGCGGCCACACCCTGGACGGCCTGGGCCGGTACTACCTGGAGACCATCGAACAGTCCACCGAGGAACCTGTCGACGTGGTCCAGGCCCTGAAGGACGCCCAGGTGGACGTTATGGTCTGCTACCTGCCGGTGGGGTCCCAGGAAGCCGCAGAGTTCTACGCCCAGGCCGCGATCGACGCGGGCGTGGCCTTCGTGAACGCGCTGCCGGTATTCATCGCCGGCACCAAGGAATGGGCCGACAAGTTCACCGCCGCCGGTGTGCCGATTGTGGGCGATGACATCAAGAGCCAGATCGGCGCCACCATCACCCACCGCGTGATGGCGAAGCTGTTCGAAGACCGCGGCGTCACGCTGGACCGCACGTACCAGCTGAACGTGGGCGGCAACATGGACTTCAAGAACATGCTGGAGCGCGACCGGCTTGAGTCGAAGAAGATCTCCAAAACCCAGGCCGTGACCTCCAACGTGGAGGCCGAGCTCGCCGCGAAGGACGTCCACATCGGCCCGTCCGACTACGTGCAGTGGCTTGACGACCGCAAGTGGGCCTTCGTCCGCCTGGAAGGCCGCAACTTCGGCGACGCGCCGGTGTCCCTCGAATACAAGCTCGAAGTCTGGGACTCGCCGAACTCCGCGGGTGTGATCATCGACGCGATCCGTGCGGCGAAGATCGGCCTGGACCGCGGCATCGGTGGCCCGCTGGTCTCGGCGTCGAGCTACTTCATGAAGTCCCCGCCGGAGCAGTTCAACGACGACCTTGCCCGCGAAAAGGTTGAGGCCTTCATCCGCGGCGACCTCGACCGCTAACCCTTCCGGACGCGCTCTCACTTCCTGCGGGTTTTGACCGTACGCTTCCTCACCTCTTGCGGGTTTTAACGCGATCCTTCCTCAGATCCCGTCGGGTTTAACCGGACGCTTCCTCACGTCTCGTCCGGATTGACGCGATGCTCCCTCACCTTCGAGTGGGGGAGCACCGCTGTTTAAGCGTCCTGTTCGTAGCGCCGGATCGCGTGGCTCGCCTGTGCGAGTGCCAGCAGCTTCAGGACCAGCTGGCTGTGCAGGTGCATGCCCACGGCCGCCGTCATGATCAGCTGGTTGACGTCCTCCGGTGCTGTCGTGGCCGAGATATTCACTGCGGCAATCGCGTCCACCGCCTGGCTGTAGGCGTCGAGCAGCTCGGCTGTGACGGGTACGCCGAGGCTTTCCATCAGGACCAGCTGGGCATTGAGGGCGTTCCTGGCGTCGCTCGGCACGTCCGGCCAGTTCCGGAAACGGACGACGGCGTCACCCGCCGGCGTCCGCAGGTCGCCGTGCGCCGCACTCACGTCGTCGAGGCCCAGGACTGTGCGCTGGACCGCGGCCAAAAGCTCAAGGCGGGGTGCGCCGCCGTCGGCCATTCTGAGCAGGGAACCGATCTGGGCGATTTGCAGGCCGACCACGCGCCGCAGCGCCTGGATCAGTGCCAGCCGGCTCACATGGTGCTCGGAATACTCGGCCCGCGTGGCATGAACCGACTGGCCCGCGGGCAGCAACCCTTCGCGGAGGTAGAACTTGATGCTGGCGGGGGAGACTCCCGTCCGCTCGCTGAGCTCCTTCAGCTGCATGCCCGCTCCGTTCCTCGCGGCGGCAGCCTTTGGATAGCTGCCGCCGCGCTGGCTATCTTGATGTACACGACTGGATAGTGCTCCTATCCTAGATGCATGGAGCCTTGGAATGTACTGCTTGCCAGCCACGTCATTGCTGCACTCTTTGTCCTCGCCATCGGCCCGGTCCAGATCCTTCGCCGCCGGCGGGACCGCACCCACCGCACCATGGGATACCTGTGGGTCGCGGCCATGTACTTCGTGTGCTTCAGCAGCTTCTGGATCGTCAGCGACGGGCATTTCAGCTGGCTTCACGGGCTCTCGGCGTTCACGATCGTGACCGTCACGCTCGGGCTCATCAGCGCGGTTCGGCGGAACATCCCGGCGCACCGGGGGAATATGATCGGCAGCTACATTGGTATAGCCGTGGCGTTCGCTTTCGCAGTCTCGGCGCCGGGCCGTGCGATTCCGCGCCTCCTGGCCGCGGACGCTTCGACGGCCGTGTACGTGACCGCACTGGTGGCGCTCAGCGTCGCCGTCGTCTTCTTTTCGCTTCGACGCGGCGAGGGCCGGCGATCCGAGGACCCGAGGCGAAAGCAGGACCAGTCCGTGGCTGCAACTTCCGCAGGACCCGCCGCCAGCCCAAAGTAGAGGCTGACCAACGCTTCCTCACGTCTCGTCGCCTTGCCCCAGACGCTTCCTCACGTCTCGTCGCTTCACCGCTGACGCTTCCTCACGGTCCGTCGGCGCATCTCCCTGCCTGTGGATAACTTCTGCGGGGTAGGCCGATTTCGAGCAAGAATGCCGTATGCATATACGAACAGATCTTCCTGCCAGCTTGGTCTCTGCCCCCTTCACGCTGGGGTCTGCTAAGGCTTCTGGAATTCCACCCGACAGGCTGCGACGGGCCGACGTCGCGCATGTAAGTCGTGAACTGTACCGCCCGGCCGGCTGGAGCTTCGAGCTTGAGGCGGCGTCCCGGGCACTGTCTGCGGCATCCCCCGGAGCATGGATATCGCACGTCACAGCCGCACGGATTCGGAGCCAAATCCTGCCGCCGTGGTTGGCGGATTCGACCGAGTTGCATTTGAGCAAACCCCATTCGCTGCCGGAGGTGCGGCGAAGAGGGGTGACCGGGCATTCGGTGTTGGCATTCGAGGATGAGATCGAAACCGTCGACGGCATCCGTGTCAGCACGAGGTCCCGCACCTGGCTCGACATGGCGAGGCGGCTGTCGGAGCGCGAACTGGTCTGCATGGGCGACCAGCTCATCCGCGTTCCCAGGGCAGTTTTCGAAGACCGCACCCTGCCGTTCGACACGCTTGACGGCCTGCGTGCCCTCGTGGGCCGCCATCCGAATCTTCAGGGTGTGGTCTGGGCGCGGGCCGCGATCGAGAGGATGCGGGTGGGAGCTGACTCGGCGCCGGAGTCGCTGCTGCGCCTCGCGATGGAGGACGCAGGCCTACCGGAGCCTCAGCTGCAGGTGCCCCTGAGAGAGCACGACGCCGTCGGGCCGTCTGCAGATCTCGGCTACAGGCAGCGTCGGATTGCCATACAGTACGACGGCGAACACCACCTTCTCGAGGCCCAGATCCTCAGCGACAGGCGGCGGAACAAAGCATTCGAGGCTGCTGGATGGGCCGTGGTGGTGTTCGGCAAGAAGGACTTGGCTGACGGCTTCGATCGGGCCATCCGGCAGATCAAGCGGGCGATGCGCACGAACCCGCTGGACCATCCTCAAGCGTCCGGATTTGCCGATGCGGTGTGAGGAAGGGTTTGGGTTGACGCGGCGAGAGGTGAGGAAGGGTTTGGGGTGGGGCGGCGAGAGGTGAGGAAGGGTTTGGGCAAACCCGGCGGGAGGTGAGGCAGGGTTTGGGGTGGGGCGGCGGGAGGTGAGGAAGGGTCGGTGCAAACCCGGCGGGAGGTGAGGAAGGGTCGGTGCAAACCCGGCGGGAGGTGAGGAAGGGGCTAGAAGAGACCGACAGGATTGCCGTCGTCGTCCACGTCCATCCGCATTGCCGCCGGAACGGCCGGGAGGCCGGGCATGGTCATTACCGCTCCGGTCAGGGCCACGATGAAGCCGGCCCCGGTCTTGGGAATGAGGTCGCGCACATGGATGGTGAACCCCTTGGGCGCCCCCAGCCGCGAGGCGTCGTCCGTGAATGAGTACTGCGTTTTCGCCATACAGACCGGCAGCCCGGACCAGCCGTTCTTTTCGATGTCCGCCAGCCGGCGCAATGCAGGCACAGAAAAGTCCACGCCGTCGGCGCCGTAAATTTCCTGGACGATGGTGCGGATCTTGTCCTCCACCGACATGTCCAGCGGGTAGAGATGCCGGAACGACGACGGCCCGTTCACCACGGCGGCGACCTTGGCAGCCAGCTCATCCCCGCCGTCGCCGCCCCCGCCCCGTCCCCAGATGTCCGCCACCGAGGCCTGGATGCCCTCGCCTGCGCACCAGCCGATCAGCCAGTCGAGCTCCTCCTGGGTGTCGGAGGGAAACTTGTTGATCGCCACCACTGGCGTCACGCCGAACCGCTCCACATTCCGGACATGCCGGCGCAGGTTCACAACGCCCGCCGCCACAGCCTCCACGTTGGGCGCGTTCAGCCGGTCTTTGGGAATCCCGCCCTGCATCTTGAGTGCGCGAACGGTTGCCACCACCACGACGGCGGCCGGCGCCACATCAGCGATCCGCGCCTTAATATCCATGAACTTTTCCGCGCCGAGGTCGGCCCCGAATCCCGCCTCCGTCACCACGATGTCAGCGAGCCTCCGGGCGGTCTGCGTGGCGATTAGCGAGTTGCAGCCGTGGGCAATGTTCGCGAACGGCCCGCCATGGACCAATGCGGGGGTACCGGCGATGGTCTGGACGAGGTTCGGCTTGATCGCGTCCTTCAGCAGCATCGTCAGCGCGCCCTGCACGCCCAGGTCCGCAACGGTAACCGGCGCCCGGTCATAGGTGTAGCCGAAAGTGATCCGGCCCAGCCGGTCCCGCAGGTCGGCGATGTCAGTCGCGAGGCAAAAGACAGCCATGATTTCGGATGCGACGGTGATGTCGAAGCCGTCCTGGCGGGGGACGCCCTGCGTAGGCCCGCCCAGACCAATGACCACCTCGCGGAGGGAGCGGTCATTCATGTCCAGCACCCGCTTGAACGTCATGCGGCGCGGGTCGATGTTCAGTTCGTTGCCCTGGTAGATGTGGTTGTCCACTAGGGCCATCAGGGCATTATTGGCGGATGTCACTGCATGGAAGTCGCCGGTGAAATGCAGGTTGATTTCGTCCATGGGCAGCACCTGGGACAGCCCGCCGCCCGTGGCTCCGCCCTTCATGCCGAGGATGGGGCCGAGCGAGGGCTCGCGCAGCGCGACCATCACCTTATGGCCTGCCCGGGCCAGCGAGTCCGCCAGTCCCACCGTCGTGGTTGATTTTCCTTCCCCGGCCGGCGTTGGCGACATCGCCGAAACCAGGACCACTTTTCCGGCGGGTGCGGGCGCTGACAGCTTGGCGGGGTCGATCTTGGCCTTGTAGCGGCCGTAGAGCTCCACTGCCCCGGCATCGATGCCGGCAGCCGCGGCGATTTCCTCGATTGGCCGCAGCACCGCCCTGCGGGCAATGTCCAGGTCGCTCAGGGGAGTGCTGCTCTGGCCGGTACCGCTCGGGGGAGTGCTGTCAGACATCGGTGTCCTTTCCGGATGGGTCTAGCCGGTGAGCTGTGCCCCGTAGACGGCGGCCATGGGGTGGCTGGAGGCGTATTCGTCGACGGCGGCGTGGTAGCTGTCGAGGGTGATGGCGGCCGTCCGTTGCCAGCCGGAGTTTGCTGCGTGGATGGCGGCGGCGGTGCCCATGTTCTGTCGGGTGTCGGGGTCGTCGTGGAGTGCTTCGAGGGCGTCGGCCCAGTCGGCGGCGTGGTGTCCGTCCACGAGGAGGCCCGTGCGGCCATGGCTGACGGCACGGGTGAGTCCGCCGACTCGGGTGGCGAGGACGGGGGTGCCGCAGGCCTGGGCCTCAAGGGCGACCAGGCCGAAAGATTCGCTGAAGGAGGGCATGACGACGACGTCGGCGGCCCGGAACCAGCCGGCAAGTTCGGGTGCGCTGACTGGCGGGTGGTGGGTGACGACGTCGTCGAGTCCGGCGGCGCTGACGAGGGTATTGAGGTTGAAGTCCTTGGCGCCGCTCAGCGCTCCGAGGATGGTGAGTTTGAGGTCGATGTCGGGGCGGCGGCGACGAAGCAGGGCGGCGGCCTTGAGTAGGATCTGCGGGCCTTTGAGGCGCTGGATCCGGCCGGCAAAGAGCAGGTGAAAGGTGCCGGGGGCGATGCCGTGGCCGGCGCGGGACAGGGCGCGGAACGCGGGGGTGAAGACCGAGAGGTTCACGCCGGGGGGTGCGACGTCGATGTGGTCGAAGTCGGCGCCGTAGTGGGAGACAAGTTCGGCGGCTTCGGCGGTGGTGTTGGCAATGAGGCGGGTGGCGCCGTCGACGATGTGGTGTTCGCCGTCTTCGCGGCGGCGGGGTTCGGGCTGTTCGCCGGAGTGCAGGAGGAGGTTCTTGACTTTGGCCATGGTGTGCATGGTGTGCACGAGCGGGACGTTCCACAATGCGGACAGTTCAAGGCCGGCGACGCCGGAGACCCAGTAGTGGGAGTGGATGAGGTCGTAACGGCCGTGGGGCTGCTGGGCGCGGACGCGCTCGATTTCGGCGACCATGCTGTGCAGCAGTTCGGGAAGTTCTTCTTTGGGGAGTCTGCGGGGCGGCCCGGCCATGACGTTGTGCACGCAGACGCCGGGGTCGGGATGTTCGACGGCGGGCTGGCCGGCGGCCGTGGAACGGGTGAAGATCTCCACTTCGATGCCGGTTTCGGCCAGGGCGGAGGCGAGGCCGCGGATGTAGACGTTCATGCCGCCGGCGTCCCCGGAACCGGGCTGTTCCATGGGGGAGGTATGCAGCGACAGGAAAGCCACTCGTTTGATCACGGACATGGCCCTCCCTCCTCTCCGGACTGCTAGAACTGCGTCGGGTAAAACACTACTCCTCAACGGTCAGCGGAACGGTGGTGCTGCAACTGCTGCCGACGTGGCGTCCCACACGTACAGCGGGGCGTCGGCCGGTTGTAGCACGGTCCTGCTAAAACCCGCACGGCCCTGCTAATACCAGCCCCGGCTTGCCTCGCTCCCACGCCGCCCGGCCAGCCTTGTCACCGCCGCCACAGCGCGGCCAGCTCTGGAAACGCGGCCTCGTAGCCCGTAAGCAACGCGCCAGCCAGCTCCGCGGAACCGACCAGCGGGTGTTCGGCGAAGGCCGCCAGTGCCGCATCGCGGTCACCAGTGGACGCAGCCCGGACGGTGAGCCGCTCCACCTTCTTGACCTGCTGCAGGAGGCCCAGCTGCGGTTCGGCGGGCCTGTCCTGCGGGATCGGCACCACCCCGTCAGGCGTGACCGTGCAGGGAACTTCGACGACGGCGTCCGCCGGCAGCCCGGGAATCGCGGCCTGGGAGCCGCCCGCGCCCGCGGGGGACTGCCCGGGGGAGTTCGGTGTGTTGAGGATCAGCTCCGCCCCGGCGCCCACACCGTCGACGCCGGCCCCTCCGGCCAGCGCCCGCATCACCGCCAGCGCCACCTGCTCGTAGCCGCCGCCGGCAAGGTCCTCGGGGTTCCGCGACTCGCCGCCGGCCCTGGCCTCGGCCAGATACCCCTCCTCGCGGGACCGCCGGGCAGCCTCCCACATGCCGTACGCGTCCCCGCCGGCAGTGGCCAGCCGCGGATACAGCTCAGCCTGCTGGCCGTGGATCGACTCACCGCGCGTCTTCGCCATGGCGCGCATGCCGGCCGCCGCGCGCGCCATCTCGTAGTAGTAGAACAGGTATTCGTTCGGCAGCAGCCCCAGCTCGCGCAGGAAAGCCTGCGGAAACAGCCGGCCCTCCTCAAATCCGGCCAGGGCTCCGGCATCGGCCAGCAGCCCGGGAAGGACATCCCGGCCGCCGCTCTCCAGCCGGTACAGCCAACCGAGGTGGTTCAGCCCGTAGTAGCCCACGCCGTCGAGCTTTCCTCCCGGCAAGTGCACGCCGGCCGCCCTGGCGGCGCGGTGCACCAGGGCGCTCGCGGAGTCACAGATGCCGATCACCTTCCTGCCCAGCACGGGAACCAGCGCCTCGGTGACCATCCCCGCCGGGTTGGTGAAGTTGACCAGCCACGCGTCCGGGCAGTGCGTCCGCATGCTCCCTGCGAGCTCCAGCATGGCCGGGATGGACCGCAGCGCGTAGGAGATGCCGCCCGCGCCGGTGGTTTCCTGCCCCAGCAGCCCGAGCTCCCGGGCCACCCGTTCGTCGGCAACCCGGCCGGCCGTGCCGCCCGGGCGGATGGCGGCGAACACCACATCCGTCCCGTTGAGTGCCTGGGGCAGGGACGTCGTGGACGTCACCGCTGGCGGACGGCCGGAGGAACGTACGACGGCGGAACTTCCGTCCGCCGCACCGCTCACCTCCGAGGACATGGACCGCAGGACGGCTTCGATGGCGGCCAGGCGGCCGCCGTCGACGTCGAACAGCACCACCTCGCTGACCAGGCCTGAAGAGGGTCCGGAACACAAGGCACGGTAAACAAGGGGAACCCGGAATCCGCCGCCGCCGGCGATCATGAGCCGCATGGCAGGAGTCTATGCGGAGCAGCCCACGAAGCGGCCGGAATTGCGGCGAGGCAGCCACCCGGAAGCGTCCTGACCCCCAGATCGCGGGGTTTCAACGCCAAGGTACAGAGCGTAATGTGCCGAACATGGAGGCGAATCCCGCACGCCGTTTCGACCCGCTCTCGGCCGTCCGCAGACAGTCGGCCGGAGAGTTCGATCTGCTGCTGGCCGGGACCGTTTTTCAGGACATCATCTTCACCGGGCTGCCGCACGCGCCCGAGCCCGGAACGGAAATCTGGAGCGAGGGAATGGGCAGCTGCCCGGGCGGCGTGGCCAACCAGGCCATCGCGGCAGCGCGCCTTGGCTTGCGGACGGGTTTAGCGGCTGCCTTCGGGGACGACGGCTACGGCGACTACAACTGGAAAATCCTGGACCGGCAGGAGCACGTGGACCTCTCCCTGTCCCGCCGGGTCCCGGGCTGGCACTCCCCGGTGACCGTATCCCTGAGCGTGAACCACGACCGCTCGATGGTCACACACGGGCACCCGGCGCCGGTAAGCGCCTCCGAGCTGATCGGGGAGCCGCCCTGCGCGCTGGCTGCCGTGGCGGACCTCGGCCATGAACTGGAGCCGTGGGCGCTCGCGGCGCACAGGGACGGGGTGAAGCTGTTCGGCGACGTCGGCTGGGATCCCACCGGTGAATGGGCCCACGCACGGCTCGCGAACCTGCAGTACTTCCACGCCTTCATGCCCAACCAGCGCGAGGCCATGGCCTTCACCGGCAAGGACGATCCGTGGGCTGCGCTGTACTCCCTGGCGGACCGGGTCCCGGTGGCGGTGGTGACCCTTGGGGCGCAGGGAGCAGTGGCCGTGGACTCGGAAACCGGCGAGGAGGAATGGGTGCCGTCGCTGCCGGTCGCCGCCTACGATCCGACCGGTGCCGGGGACTGCTTCGGGGCCGCATTCATCGTCGGGAGCCTGGCGGGGTGGCCCCTCAGCGACCGGCTTCGTTTCGCCAACCTCTGCGCCGCGCTGGCAGTGCAGGAAGTGGGCGGTTCCCTCGCGGCGCCCGGGTGGGGAGACATTGCCGACTGGTGGAAGCGCGCCAACGCCCGGCCCGAACGCCGCGGCAGCCAGTGGCTGCGCCGCTACTCGTTCCTCGCCGACATCGTCCGCGACGTTCCGCAGGAGGCCCAGCGGCGCGCTGCCGCCACCATCGCGCACCTCTCGGACGCCTGAGCAGGCACCGGGAGGCAAGGCGCCGGCCGCCCCGCCACTGCGACGCGCAGCCTGCCCTGCGACGGCCGCCCGGCCACTGCGACGCGCGGCCTGCCCTGCGACGCGCAATTGGCCCGGAGACGCGCACATTCCCGTGTCCTCCGGCCGCATGCGCATCGCCGGGAACTTTCCGCGTCGCCGGAGCGCCCGGGAACACGGCAATTATTCGGCCGGAGGCGCCAGCACTAGAATCAGTAGGGTGATTTATCCAGCAGCAACAGGTGACCGCCCGGCAGTAGCGGGCCCGGCCGGTACGTTCCACGGTTCCGCCCGGACGGCCCATGAGCGTTCCGCAGTGATCGACCTTGAGGCCATCCGGCACAACGTCCGCCGGATCGCCGCGGCCGCCGAGCCGGCCAAGGTCATGGCAGTCGTCAAGGCCGACGCCTACGGACACGGCGCAGTGCCGGTGGCCCGTGCGTCCCTCGAGGCAGGCGCCAGCTGGCTGGGCGTGGCGCACATCTCCGAGGCGCTGGCCCTGCGCGCCGCAGGCATCGAAGCCCCGCTGCTCGCCTGGCTGCACACCCCGGAAAGCAACTTCGGCGCGGCGGTGGCTGCCGGCGTCGATATCGGGTGCTCCGGCTGGGAGCTGGAACAGATCGTGGCCGCCGCCCGGGAACAGGAACGGCCGGCACGCGTTCATCTTAAAGTCGACACCGGACTTGGCCGCAACGGCGCCACCGTCGAGGTGTGGGACCGTCTGGTGGGCGAAGCCGTGGACTACCAGGACCAAGGGCTGCTGCGCGTAGTGGGCATCTTCTCCCACCTTGCCGTGGCCGACGAACCCGAGCGCCCCGAAACCGACGACCAGCTCGCCGCGTTCCGCGAAGTCCTGGCCATCGCCGAGGATGCCGGTGTGGACCCCGAAGTCCGCCATCTGGCCAACACCCCGGCCACGCTGTCCCGGCCCGACACGCACTTCGACCTGGTCCGCGCGGGGCTCGGAATCTACGGCCTCTCGCCCTTCGAGGGGCAGACTTCCGCGGAACTGGGCCTCCGCCCCGCGATGACCCTGCGCACTGTCGTGTCCCACTGCAAGGACGTGCATTCCGGCCAGGGCGTTTCCTACGGCTTCAATTACCACACCTCCGGCGAGAGCACGCTGGGGCTTATTCCGCTGGGCTACGCCGACGGCGTTCCCCGCGTCGCCACCGGCGGCCCGGTCCGCGTGGAGGGCGTCACCTACCCCGTGGTGGGACGGATCGCGATGGACCAGATGGTGATCGACCTCGGCCCTCTCGATGTGAGCCGGGGTGGCCGCAGCGTCCTCGGAGCAGAGGCGGTCCTCTTCGGCGACGGAGCCGACGGCGGCCCCACGGCCGATGACTGGGCCCGCGCCGCCGGCACCAACAATTACGAGATCGTCACCCGCATCAGCCCCCGCGTGCCCCGCACCTACATCAACGAGTCGCCGGTCAACGAGTCGCCGGTCAACGAAGTGCCGGCCAGCGGATCGCCCGCCACCGAATCGCCGGCGCCGTGAGCGTCCCGGAGGCCGGCAGCGATTCGCTGTGGGTCCAGACCCTGACGGTTACGACGGCGGACCAGACCCACGCGCTCGGCGCGGCTCTGGCGGAGGTGCTCCGGGCGGGGGACCTCCTGGTGCTCACCGGCGAACTGGGCGCCGGCAAGACCACCTTCACCCAGGGCCTGGGCGAGGGCCTGGGTGTCCGCGAGGGCATCATTTCGCCGACCTTCGTGCTGGTGCGCATCCACCCGAACCTCCCCGACGGCCGGCGTCCCGGCGGGCCGGACCTGGTGCACGTGGACGCGTACCGGCTGGGATCGGCGTCGGAAATCGACGATATTGACCTGGAGAACACCCTGGACTCCGCCGTGACCGTGGTGGAGTGGGGCCGGGACCGCGTGGAGCACCTGACCGAGAGCCGGCTCGAGGTGGAACTGCACCGCCAGCTGGGCGGCGCCGGCGTCGTGCCCCTTCACGCCGGTCACGGTTCAACCGGACCCGGCACGGCGCCCGGTCCGGCGGCGTCGGGCACTGAAGCGCCGGTCTTGGACTTCGAGTCGGAGGACGACGACGAGCCCCGCACCATCATCATCCGCGGCTTCGGGCCGCGCTGGGCCGAGCAGCCCGTTCTGGCCGCGGAAGGAATCTCCTGATGCTCATACTCGCCATCGACACCTCAGCCGTGGCCAGCGCCGCGCTGGTATCTGACGACGCCCTGGAAGGCGTGGTGGGCAGCTTTTCCACCGAGGACACGAGAAGCCACGCCGAAGTCCTGGCGCCCGGAATCGAGCGGCTGCTGGCAGACGCCGGAGTAACCGGAGCAGACATTGACGCGATCGTTGTGGGCGTTGGTCCCGGTCCGTTCACCGGGCTCCGGTCCGGCATTGCGACGGCGCGTACCCTGGCCTTCGTCTGGAACACGCCGCTGCACGGCATGATGAGCCTCGACGCCGTCGCCCTCGAGGTGGCCGAGTCCACCGAAGCGCCGGCCGAATTCCTGGTGGCCACGGACGCCCGGCGCAAAGAGGTCTACTGGGCGCGCTACACCCTGGCCGCGGGCCAGCTGCCGAAGCTCACGGACGGTCCGCACGTGGGCTTCGCCGCTAACCTTCCCGACCTGCCCGCCTACGGCGCGGGCGCAGGGCTGTACCCCGACGACGTGCGTGCGGATCCGGACTTCAGCACCGAGCAGCCGGACGCACTGTACCTGGGCCAGTTTGCGCTGGCGAGGCTGGCAGCCGGCGGGGAACTCCTTGACTCCACGCCGCTCTACCTCCGCGAATCCGACGCCCAGGTCCCCGGCCCCCGGAAGCGTGCCCTGTGAACCTGCTGCCCGAATCATCCGGCAACCCGGGACCCGGCAACCCCACTTCCGGGATTCAAACACCCGGTGAAGCGCCTGTCCTGCCCCGCCAATTAGCCTCGGGCGTGACCGTCCGTGACATGCTTCCCGGCGACATCCCGGCCGTCCACGAGCTGGAGGTCCGGCTGTTCCCGGTGGACGCGTGGCCGCTGCAGATGTTCTGGGACGAACTGCTGCAGCCGGAAACCCGCAGATACCTAGTGGCTGAAGCACCGGACGGCATCGTCGGCTATGCGGGGCTCATGTGCGTGGAACCGATCGCCGACGTCCAGACCATAGCCGTCGTTCCCGAGTTCGAGGGCAAGGGCATCGGCACGGCGCTCCTCACCGACCTGATCACCGAGGGGCGGCGCCGCGGTGCAGCGGACATCCTCCTCGAGGTCCGTGCCGACAACCCGCGCGCCCAGCAGCTGTACGTCCGCTTTGGCTTCGAGCAGATCCACGTGCGGAAGCGGTACTACCGCGACGGCGTCGACGCCCTGATCATGCGGCTTCAGCTGGAGGACGTGCTCGGTGTGCACAGTGACGTCGTGCACCAGGACACCGTGCACGAGGCCACAGTGCACCCGGACACCGTGCACGACGCCGGTCCCCAGCCCCTGCAGACTGACGAAGCCGGCAGTGCCGGCGAAACCGCGCCGACGGAGGCAGACCAGAAATGAACCGCTCGCAGCCGCTAGTTCTCGGCATTGAGTCATCGTGCGATGAAACGGGCGTCGGCATCGTCCGCGGCACCGACCTCCTGACCAACACGGTGTCCTCCTCCATGGAGGAGCACGTCCGGTTTGGCGGCGTCATCCCGGAAATCGCCTCGCGCGCCCACCTGGATGCCTTCGTTCCTGCCCTGCAGGCGGCCCTGGCTGAGGCGGATGTGACCCTGGACGAGATCGACGCCATTGCGGTGACGTCCGGTCCGGGGCTGGCCGGAGCACTGATGGTCGGCGTGTGCGCCGCGAAGGCGCTCGCCGTTGCCACGGGCAAACCGCTCTATGCCATCAACCACCTGGTGGCCCACGTGGGCGTCGGCCTGCTGAACTCCCGCCCCGGCGTCGGAACGGGCCCCGGCGGCGGCGCGGACAAGCCGGTCCTGCCAGAGAACCCCATCCTGCCCGAGAATCTGGGCGCCCTGCTGGTCTCCGGCGGCCACACCGAGATCCTGCGCATCCGGAGCATTACCGACGACGTCGAGCTGCTCGGCTCCACCATCGACGACGCCGCTGGCGAGGCCTATGACAAGGTCGCCAGGATCCTGGGCCTCGGCTACCCCGGCGGCCCGGCCATTGACCGGCTGGCGCGCGAAGGCAACGCCAAAGCCATCCGGTTCCCGCGCGGACTCACGCAGCCCAAATACATGGGCACCGCGGAGGAGCCCGGCCGGCACCGCTACGACTGGTCCTTCAGCGGACTGAAGACCGCGGTGGCCCGGTGCGTGGAGCAGTTCGAAGCCGCGGGCGAACCGGTGCCGGTGGCGGACATCGCGGCAGCCTTCCAGGAGGCCGTGGTGGATGTCATTACCTCCAAGGCCGTCCTCGCCTGCCGGGAGCGTGGCATCACCGACGTGCTGCTGGGCGGGGGAGTGGCCGCCAATTCGCGGCTGCGGCAACTGACCGAACAGCGCTGCTCAGCCGCCGGCATTACGTTGCACGTTCCGCCGCTGGACCTGTGCACGGACAACGGCGCGATGGTGGCGGCGCTCGGCGCGCAGCTGGTCATGGCGGGCATCGAACCCAGCGGCATAGACTTCGCGCCGGACTCGTCCATGCCGGTGACAACGGTGTCGGCGCCAAGTGGGTCGCAGATCAAGGCGTTCTCGGCGTTGGGAACGCCCTCAACTGCTACCTAGTTGGGCCACGCGCAAACTCAGGCGGTGGGGCCGTTCCGCATCTGCTTCACGAGGTCGAGGACCACGGCCTGCAGGTTGCCGTGGTTCTCGGCGGCCACCCGGCGCTGGCGCTGGTACCCCGCGCCGCGGCTGATGATCTTTTCGACGTCGGCCAGCTCATCCGGGCAGCCCAGCTTCGCGGCGACGGGTTCGAGCCGGTTGAGCGTCTCCAGCAGGTGGTCGGTGACGAGCTGCTCGTTGCCCTCGGCGTCGAGGATAATGATCGCGTCCATGCCGTAGCGGGCGGCCCGCCACTTGTTTTCCTGGACGTGCCACGGGGGCATGGTGGGGATGCTGCCACCGGCGTCCAGGATGTCGGAGAATTCGTGGACCAGGCACTGCGTCAAAGCTGCCACGGCGCCCACTTCCTCGAGCGTGGCCAGGCCGTCGCAGATGCGCATCTCAATGGTTCCGAGGGCCGGCACCGGGCGGATGTCCCAGCGGATCTCCGAGATCGTGTCGATCACGCCGGTGGTGAACATGTCCTGGACGTAGGACTCGTATTCTTCCCAGCTGGCGAACTGGAAGGGAAGTCCCGCCGTCGGCAGCTGCTGGAACATGAGCGCCCGCTGCGAGGCGTAGCCGGTGTCCTCGCCGCCCCAGAACGGGCTGGACGCGGACAGGGCCTGGAAATGCGGGAAGTAGTTGACCAGGCCGTCCAGCACGGGGAGGACCTTGCTGCGCCGGTCCAGGCCAACGTGGACGTGCACCCCGTAGATCACCATCTGCCGGCCCCACCACTGCGTGCGGTCGATCAGCTTCGCGTAGCGTTCCTTGTCTGTGACCGGCTGCAGCTGCGGCGGGCTGAACGGGTGGCTCCCGGCGCAGAACACTTCAACGCCCATCGGGTCCGTGACTTCACGAACGGCGGCCAGCGAACGGGCGAGGTCTTCCTTGGCTTCCGCGGCGGTCTCGCAGATGCCGGTCACCAGCTCGACGGTATTGAGCAGCAGCTCCTGCTTGATGTGTGGGTGCTCGTCATCCTCGTTCAGCTCGGGATGCCGTGCCACGACCCCGCGCAGCACGTCGTTGGCCACCGACGACAGTTCGCCGGTCTGCGCATCCACCAGCGCGAGTTCCCATTCCACACCAAGAGTTGATTGCCTGGATGAAGCGAAATCAATCTTCATGTGTTCCTCGCTGTGTGCTGGCTGATGCCGAATGGACCGGGTGCCGTCCGTTCCTGACGAACGGCTGGCAGGGGGAACGGTCTTCCAAGTCTAGTGCAGGGGTAGCATCGAGGTGATGGCTTGGCTATACAGGGCGCGTGAGAGTCTTCACAAAACCAGCCGCCCCACTTCCCCGCAAAAACATTCCGGCATTGCATCCGCGCGGACCGCACCTGCCGCATCTGCGGCAGCGCTTGCGGCGCTGTTCGCCATGGCGTCGTGCACGGTGCCGCCGTCACCTGGGCCGGAACAGCGCACGACGACGGCGCCCGCGGCTTCCGCTTCCGGCTCACCGACGGTGCCCCAGACGGATGCATCCAGTCCGGCCCCGTCCACGGCGAAGCCCGCGCCGAGGGAAACCGCGGCGCTGGGCTGGGGCCCGCAGCAGCGGGACGCCGACGCCGCCGCCGCGGCGGTGGCGAAGATGACCCTCGAGGAGAAGGCCGGGCAGGTGCTCCTGCCCTTCTACACCGGCCTCGACCACGAAGCCCAGGCAGCGACCATCGAACGACTTCACCTTGCCGGTTCGATGATCATGGCCGACAACGTGCCCGGAACCGCCACCGGCCTGGTGGACGTCCCGGCGCTGGCCGGCGTGACGCGCCGGCTGGACAAGGCCGCCCGCTCCGGCGGCCGCACCTGGTCCGGCCTGATCGGCGTCGACCAGGAAGGCGGGGCAGTGAGCCGCGTCGGCGCACCGCTGACCCGCTGGCCCACGCCCATGAGCTACGGCGCGGCCGGCAGCGTGCCCCTGGCCGCCGAGGCCGGCACAGGCCTCGCGGCGGAACTCGCGCCGCTGGGCTTCACCGTGGACTTCGCGCCCGCGGCCGACGTCACGATGGGACCGGCCGATCCCACCATCGGTGCCCGTTCCATGTCAGCTGACGCCCGTGCCGCGGCATCGCTGAGTGCCGGCTTCGCCAGGGGCATGCTGGCAGGCGGCGTGCTGCCCACCGTTAAGCACTTTCCCGGGCACGGCTCGGTGACCACCGATTCCCACAAGGGCCTCCCGGTCCAGAACGCCAGCCTCGCGCAGCTGAAGGCGCGGGACTGGAAGCCGTTCCAGTCCGCGGTCAAGGCGGGTGCGCCCATGATCATGACCGGACACATCGCCGCGCGGGCACTGGATCCGGGCGTGCCCGCGTCCCTCTCGAAGGCAACCTACAGGGCGCTCCGCGGCCTGGGCTTCAAGGGCGTGGCCGTCACGGACGGGCTGAACATGGGCGCGGTGGCCGGCCGCTACCCCCTCGGTTCAGCGGCGCCCGCCGCGCTGGCGGCCGGCGCGGACCTGCTGCTGATGCCGGCGGACGCAGCCGCCGCCCATGCCGCCGTCGTCCGTGCGGTCACGGAGGGAAAGCTCCCGCCGGCGCGGCTCGAGGACGCGGCCCGCCGGGTGGTCACCATGATGATCTGGCGCGGAAGGACAGCCCAGCCTAAGCCCGCCGCGGCGCCGGGAAGCGGCGAAGCGCTGTCCGCCAAGATTTCGGCCCGCGCCATCACGGTGGTGGCCGGCCTGTGCAAGGGCGCTTCCGTGCGCGGCAACGTGCGCGTGGAAGGGGGCACGCCCGTGGACCGGGCCCGTTTTGCCGCTGCGGCCAAGGAGGCGGGGATCACCCTGGGCACGACGGGGCCGCTGGTCAGCCTGATCAGCTACGGCGCCGGCCCCACGAAGGGCGACGTTGCGGTGGCCCTGGACGCGCCCTGGCCCCTGGCGCAGTCCGTCGCGCCCACGAAGATCGCCCTCTACGGCCGAACGCCCGGAGCGTACAAGGCGCTGCTGGCCGTCCTGGCAGGCAAGGCCACCGCCCCCGGAAAGCTGCCGGCCGCCGTCGGACCCTACCGGCCCGGCACCGGCTGCCGATAGCAGCGGGCTGCACGTAACAAAGGCAGTGCCGCCGTTTAATGGAGGGGTGCCGATTCTGAATAAAGACATGACCCTGTGCATCTCCCTCTCGGCCCGGCCGAGCAACAACGGGACCCGCTTCCACAACCACCTGTACGACCAGCTGGGCCTGAACTGGATCTACAAGGCCTTCGCGCCCACCGACCTGGCCCAGGCGATCGCGGGCGTCCGCGGCCTGGGGATCAGGGGCTGCGCCGTCTCCATGCCCTACAAGGAGGATGTGATCGCCCTGGTGGACGCCATGGACCCGTCCGCCAAGGCCATCGATTCCGTCAACACCATCGTCAACGACGGCGGGCGGCTGACCGCGTACAACACCGACTACACCGCGATCGAGCAGCTGCTGCAGCGCAACGCCGTGCCTGTGGAGTCGTCGGTGCTGCTTAAGGGCGCCGGAGGCATGGCCAAGGCCACCGCCGCAGCCCTGCGCGACGCGGGCTTCAAGGACGTCACCCTCATCGCCCGCAACGAGGCAACGGGCCGGGCGCTCGCCGATCTCTACGGCTTTGCCTGGCGTGCGGAGCTCGGCACCGGCCCGGAGGCCACCGCGGACGTGATCATCAACGTGACCCCCGTGGGAATGGCCGGCGGACCGGAATCCGACGCGCTGTCCTTCCCCGCCGAAACCATCGGGGCCGCCAAGATTGTGTTCGACGTCGTGGCGCTGCCCGCTGAAACGCCGCTCATCAAGGCGGGGCGGGACGCCGGCAAGCAGGTCATCACCGGCGCCGAGGTGGCCACCATCCAGGCATTGGAGCAGTTTGTGTTGTATACGGGCATCCGCCCCACGGACCAGCAGGTCCGGGACGCCGAGGCGTTCGTGCGGGCCCAGTAGTTACACGGGCTAGTAGTTACACGGGCCAGTAGTTACACGGGCTCCACGGAGACAGCCACTCTTTCTTCCCCGATCCGGGTGAGGACCAGGGTGGCTGTCTTCTTGCCGGTTTTGCCTGCGCCCTTGCCCCCGGGGAGCAGCTGCTTGCGCAGCTCCTCCGGGGTGACGGACGTGCCGCGCTTCTTGATGTCCAGCACGCCGATGCCGTTTTCCCGGACCCAGGCTTTGAGGGCCTTGACGTTGTAGGGCATGACCTCCACTACCCGGTAAGCCCTCGCAAACGGAGTGTCCAGCAGCTCCGGGGCACAGATGTAGGCGATGTGCTCGTCCACGAGGTGGCCGCCCAGATCGAGGGCCAGATCGGCCACGAGCCCGGCCCGGATGACGGCGCCGTCCGGCTCATACAGGAAACCCTCCACCGGGCCCACGGGGGCCACCGGTCCGGCGTCGAACTCCTCCCCGCTGGTGAGTTCCGCCGCGCCCTCCGGCCCGATCACCAGGGCCGCCCGGCGGATTCCCGGACGGGCCACGGCGTTGAACCACAGCGTGACTTCCGTGACGTCGCCGCCCACCGAGACCCATTGGGCCTCGCAGCCGGCGGGCACCGACTCGTGCGGCATGCCCGGCCCCATTTTGACGCCGACGGCGCGCCCCGCGGCGGCCAGCGATTCCACGAAGGACAGCGGGGGAGAGAACGCCTCGGGGTCCCAGATCCGCTTGGTGCCGGACGTGGTGGTGGTGCGCCGGGCAGGGTCCAGCCAGACGCCGGTCCCGTCCTCCAGCGGCACCGACGTCGCGTCCGAATGGACCACCCTGGCGTGCGGAAAGGGAATGAGGTTGATCGTGGCGCAGGCGGCGGTGGTCTCGTCCACTTCCACGGCGGTCACGGCGATGTCCAGCGACGCGAGGGCCATGGCGTCCGCGCCGAGGCCGCAGCCCAGGTCGGCAACGTGCCGGACGCCCGCCTGGGCAAAGCGCTGGGCGTGCCGGGCCGCCACGTTGAGCCGGGTTGCCTGCTCCAGGCCGGCCTGGGTGAAGAGCATCTGCCGGGCAAATTCGCCGAACTTGGCCTCTGCTTTGGTCCGGAGCCGTGACTGCGTGAGGACAGCGGACACCAGTTCGGGGGAGTGGCCGGCCTTGCGGAGGCTTGAGCTGAGGGTGAAGGACTCGTCCTCCCGGTAGGGTCCGAGCGAGGCCAGCAGCTCCCAGCCTTCTTCTGTGAGGAGCGGGGCGATCTGGTCCTGCGGTGCTTCAGACATGGGATCAAGCCTAGTGGAGCGGCCGCCCCAAGCTCTTCCCGCTAGGGTGGTCTGAATGGAATCCAGCGAAACGCCCACCCCAGGTCAGTCCGACTCTGGTCAGCCCGAAAGCACCAGCCCTGGTCCGGTGCAGCATAGCCGCCTGGTCCGGTACGCACGCCCGGCGCTGATCGTCGGAGCAGTGGTCGCCGTCGTCTGTCTGGTCCTGCTCGTGATCATCTTCCTGCTGGACTCCTTCAATGCCACCGTCTACTCGGTGGGCGGCAAGAACATCAGCGACGCCACCGAGGAAGCCCGACAGATCAGGGACCTCTACCTGGGTGCGCGTGTCGGCGGCATTGTGGTGCTCATTGTCTCGGCGGTAATTGCGGTGGCGGCCGCCGTCGTGCTTGTCCGCGAACAGCGGAAAGCGGGGGACGAGGACGCCGACGGCGGCGAGGAGCTGGGGTTCGACGACCTCGCCGGACGCTGACGGCTGCGCCCCGCTGGGTTACGGCGGATGAAATTCTGGCACTCACCTTGACCGAGTGCTAACCCCTTACATAGAGTCATCATTAGCACTCTCCCTAGGAGGGTGCTAACACACGAAGAGCTGCCAGCCTGGCTGCTGCCGGCACCGCGACGACGGTCTGCCGCCACGGCGCAACAGTTTTTACTGTCCATGAATTTTGACGAAAAGGAGAGGTCCGAGTGTCGGTCTCTATTAAGCCTCTTGAGGATCGCATTGTTGTCCGCCCGCTCGAAGCCGAGCAGACCACGGCTTCCGGCCTGGTCATCCCGGACTCCGCCCAGGAGAAGCCGCAGGAAGGCGAAGTTGTTGCAGTAGGCCCCGGCCGCTTCGAAGACGGCAACCGCGTACCGGTCGACGTTGCCGTTGGCGACGTCGTCATCTACTCCAAGTACGGCGGAACCGAAGTCAAGACCGGCGGCACCGAGTACCTCGTGCTCTCCGCCCGCGACGTTCTGGCGATCGTCGTAAAGTAACTCTTTGGATCCCCGTGCCGCTGTCCGCGTCTGAATTCATTCCGACCGGGCGGCTGCACGGGGTTCTGTCTTGAAAGGACAAACCATGGCAAAGCAGCTTGCGTTCAATGACGCTGCCCGCCGGTCGCTCGAAGCCGGCATTGACAAGCTCGCCAACACGGTCAAGGTGACGCTTGGTCCCCGCGGCCGCAACGTCGTGCTGGACAAGAAGTGGGGCGCACCCACCATCACCAACGACGGCGTGACCATCGCACGGGAAGTCGAGCTCGACGACCCGTACGAGAACCTTGGCGCCCAGCTGGCCAAGGAAGTCGCCACCAAGACGAACGACGTCGCCGGTGACGGTACCACCACCGCAACCGTGCTCGCCCAGGCACTGGTCAAGGAAGGCCTGCGCAACGTTGCTGCCGGCGCCGCCCCGGGCCAGATCAAGCGCGGCATCGAGGTCTCTGTCGAGGCCATCGCAGCCCGCCTGCTGGAGAACGCCCGTCCCGTCGAGGGCAGCCAGGTGGCCAACGTTGCCGCCATCTCCGCCCAGAGCGACGAGGTGGGCGAGCTGCTCGCCGAGGCATTCGGCAAGGTGGGCAAGGATGGCGTGATCACCATCGAGGAATCCTCCACCACGCAGACCGAGCTGGCTCTGACCGAAGGCATGCAGTTCGACAAGGGCTACCTGTCCCCGTACTTCATCACCGACACCGAGCGCCAGGAAGCGGTCCTCGAGGACGCCCTCATCCTGATCAACCAGGGCAAGATCTCCTCGGTGCAGGAATTCCTGCCGCTGCTGGAGAAGGCGCTGCAGAGCTCCAAGCCGCTGTTCATCATCGCCGAGGACGTCGACGGCGAGGCCCTGTCCACGCTGATCGTCAACCGCATCCGCGGCACCCTGAACGTGGTTGCCGTCAAGGCTCCGGGCTTCGGCGACCGCCGCAAGGCCATGCTGCAGGACATCGCGACGCTGACCGGCGCCCAGGTTGTGTCCCCGGAACTGGGCCTGAGCCTGGACTCCGTGGGCCTCGAGGTGCTGGGTACCGCCCGTCGCATCACGGTGACCAAGGACAACACCACCATCGTCGACGGCGCAGGTTCGGCCGAGGACGTATCGGCACGTGTTGCCCAGCTGCGCGCCGAGCTGACCCGCACCGACTCCGACTGGGACAAGGAAAAGCTGCAGGAACGCCTGGCCAAGCTGGCCGGCGGCATCGGCGTGATCAAGGTCGGCGCAGCCACCGAGGTTGAGCTGAAGGAAAAGAAGCACCGCATCGAAGATGCAGTGTCCTCCACCCGCGCCGCCCTCGAAGAAGGCATCGTGGCCGGTGGCGGTTCCGCCCTGATCCACGCGCTGAAGGCACTCGACGAGGACCCGGCTGTCACGGCACTCGAAGGTGACGCGGCTGCTGCCGTCGGCATCGTCCGCCGTGCACTGGTCCAGCCGCTGCGCTGGATCGCCCAGAACGCCGGCCACGACGGCTACGTCGTAGCCGCCCGGGTTGCCGAGCAGGACAACAACCACGGCTTCAACGCCAAGTCCGGCGAATACGAGGACCTGATCGCGGCGGGCGTCATTGACCCCGTCAAGGTCACCCGTGCCGCCCTGCGCAACGCGGCTTCCATCGCCGCGCTGGTGCTCACCACCGAAACCCTCGTGGCTGAAAAGCCCGCCGAGGAAGACGAGCACGCAGGCCACAGCCACTAGGCTGCAGCCCGCCCTCGCGGTGTCACAAGGAGGCCCGTCCAGCTGCTGCTGGCCGGGCCTCCTTTTGCGCTTCCAGAAGCGTTTTCGCAGCTGAGACGCCGGTCACACCCCGCGCGTTGGATTCGTCTGGAATGTCACGAAACGGTAACATGGGTACTTTGTGTTGCCGTTTGAGGGGTTATCTGTGCCAGAAGCGAGATCGACGGACCCGCTGAAAAGCATGCCGCGCGAGGAGCCGGCGGGAAAAGAGAGCCATGAGCCGAGGGCTGCACGCCTGAAGGCCAAGCCGGGTTACAGGCCCGAGGTCCAGGGCCTTCGCGCCCTGGCGGTACTCATGGTGGTCACGTACCACGTGTGGCTTGGCCGGGTTTCCGGCGGCGTGGACATCTTCCTCCTCATTTCGGCGTTCCTGCTGACCATGTCCTTCGTCCGCAAGGTGGAGAAGGGCACGCCGCTACGCCTCGTGAGCCATTGGCTGCACCTCTTCAAGCGGCTGATCCCGGCAGCCGTCGTCGTTATTCTGGGTGTGCTGGCCGGAACCTGGCTGGTGCTGCCGCAGAGCCGCTGGCCCGACGTCCTCAATGAGGCCTGGGCATCCCTCCTCTACGGGCAGAACTGGCTGCTGGCCAACACGGCCGTGGACTACTACGCGCAGGACCACTCCGGAGCCAGCCCGCTCCAGCACTTCTGGTCGTTGTCCATCCAGGGGCAGGTCTTCATTCTCTGGCCCCTCATCTTCGCCGGCTCCGCCCTGGTGTGGCGGCTGCTGCGGCGCCGCCGGGAGGTCAGCTACCGGACTGTCCTGATGGTTGCCTTCGGCGGCATCTTCATCGCTTCCCTGGTGTTCTCGATCGACCAGACGTCCAGCAACCAGGCCTATGCCTACTTCGATACGCGGACCCGGCTGTGGGAGTTCGCACTGGGATCGCTGCTGGCACTGGCACTGCCCTACCTGAAACCGGGCAAGGCGCTGCGCGTCGTCCTGGGCTGGGCCGGTCTCGCCGCGATGATCTCCTGCGGCCTGGTGCTCACCGTGGACAGGTCCTTCCCGGGCTTCATCGCGCTGTGGCCCACCCTGGCCGCGGCCGCCATCATCGTCGCGGGGCAAAGCGGCAGCCGATTCGGCGTGGACCGGATCCTGTGCTCAAAGCCGCTGGTGGCCCTGGGGGACAACTCCTATGCCCTGTACCTTTGGCACTGGCCGGTGTTGGTGCTTTCTTTGGCCGCCACCGGTATTGCCAAGCCCAACCTCGTTCAGGGCCTCGTCATCGTGGGCTGCTCCGTGGTGCTGGCCGTCCTGACCACCCGCTTCGTCGAAAAGCCGCTGCGCGAATGGCACTGGCCGCAACTGCGGGCCTGGCGCACCGCCGTCGTGATTGTTGCCTGCGGCGCCCTGCTGGCCGGGCCGGTCGCGGTATGGCAGACGAGGCTGAATGCCGAGGAAGCGGCAGCAGCGGCGCAGCCGCGCGAGCTGACTCCCGGTGCCGCCGCGCTGGCGCCGGAAAACGCCGGCAAGCCGACGCCGGAAGCCACCGTGATTCCGGCCCCGGCCGCCATGAAAAACGAGTGGGCGGACATCGACGGGCTGTGCACCGACGACAACGTCCCCAGCGACCCGCTGCTCAACGGCTGCCTGCAGAACAGCAAACCGGACCAGGTCATCAAACGGATCGTGGTGCTGGGTGACTCCCACGCCCAGCAGTACATGGCCGCCCTCGGCCCCATCGCCCGCGACCACGGCTGGGAGGTGGTCACCCTCCTGAAGGGGAACTGCCGGTACGGGGCTGAATCCGCGGAGCGCGACGCCGACTGCAACGCCTTCAACAAGGCCAGCGCCGCATACGTGATGGAGCACAAACCGGACGCGGTGTTCACTGTGGCATCCCTCACGCACAAGGAAGCTCCGTTCGAAACCGAGGTGCCCGGCTACCTGGAGGGCATCAGGCAGTTCACCGACGCCGGGATCGACGTGGTGGGCGTCCGGGACAACCCCCGCTTCGCCATCAACATGCCCGAATGCGTCCAGAAGTACGGCACCGACGCGCCGGAGTGCAACCCGCCGCTGGGTGAATCCCTCGCCGCCAAATCGCCGCTGGACGCGTACCGGGGCAAGGTGGACGGACTGCACCTGATGGACATGAGCGACTTCATCTGCGCGGGCGGCATCTGCCCGGCCGTGGTGGGCAACGTCTACGTCTACAAGGACGACAACCACCTCACCAAGACCTACGTCCAGTCCATGATTCCGATGTTCGAGAAACGGTTCCTGGCCGCCACGGGGTGGAAGTAACCAGCTCCTGATAGTGCCCTTGCTCACAATGCCGGCGCGGAATATGGGGATCGCCGCCAAGGTTCTAGTATTAATTCAATTCCTCCAGCAGCACCCCCGGCCCCGCTTTAACCAGCACAGGGCCAACCCTGCACAGGCCAGTCCCGTAATGACGGGCTGGTCATCGGCTGCAACCCCTACCCGTGAACCTGTAAACCAAGGTAAGAGGCGCACTCATGACCCAGCCCGAGCACGACCCCTTCGGCTTCATCGGCCTGACGTACGACGACGTCCTGCTGCTTCCCGGCCACACCGACGTGATCCCCTCCGAGGCCGACACGTCGTCCCGGATCTCCAAGCGCATCAGCGTGCAGACGCCGCTGCTTTCCGCGGCCATGGACACCGTCACCGAGTCCCGCATGGCCATCGCCATGGCACGCCAGGGCGGCCTCGGCGTCGTCCACCGCAACCTCGCGATCGACGACCAGGCGGACCAGGTGGACCGCGTCAAGCGCAGCGAGTCCGGCATGATCACCAACCCGCTCACCATCGGTCCCGAAGCCACGCTGCAGGAACTCGACGAGCTGTGCGCCCGGTACCGAGTGTCCGGCCTTCCCGTGGTCGACGACGGCAACCGCCTCCTCGGCATCGTCACCAACCGCGATACCCGCTTTGTGCCGGAATCGGACTTCCCGATCCGCCTGGTCAGTGACGTCATGACCAAGATGCCCCTGGTCACCGGCCACGTCGGCATCAGCCGCGAGGAAGCCTCGCACAAGCTGGCCACCAACAAGATCGAAAAGCTCCCGCTGGTGGATGACCAGGGCCGCCTGAAGGGCCTCATCACCACCAAGGACTTCACCAAGGCCGAGCAGTACCCGCTGGCCACCAAGGACGATGAGGGCCGGCTGCGCGTCGGCGCCGCCATCGGCTTCTTCGGTGACGGCTGGGAACGCGCCATGAAGCTGATCGACGCCGGCGTTGACGCCCTCTTCGTCGACACCGCCAACGGCCACTCGCAGGGTGTGCTGGACATGATCCGCCGCCTGAAGTCCGATCCCGTTGCGGCGCACGTGGACATCATCGGCGGCCAGGCCGCCACCCGCGAAGGCGCCCAGGCGCTGATCGACGCCGGTGCCGACGGCATCAAGGTGGGCGTCGGCCCGGGCTCCATCTGCACCACCCGCGTGGTGGCCGGCGTGGGCGTTCCGCAGATCACCGCCATCTACGAGTCGGCCAAGGCGGCCATTCCCGCCGGCGTTCCGCTGATCGCCGACGGCGGCCTGCAGTACTCGGGCGACATCGGCAAGGCGCTGGTTGCCGGCGCCGACACCGTGATGCTCGGCTCCCTGCTGGCCGGCTGCGACGAGTCCCCGGGTGAGCTCATCTTCGTCAACGGCAAGCAGTTCAAGAGCTACCGCGGCATGGGCTCCCTCGGCGCCATGCAGTCGCGCGGCAAGAACACGTCCTACTCGAAGGACCGCTACTTCCAGGCCGACGTCTCCGGCGATGACAAGCTCATCCCCGAGGGCATCGAAGGCCGCGTGGCCTACCGCGGCCCGCTGGCATCGGTGGCTTACCAGCTGGTCGGCGGCCTCCGCCAGACCATGTTCTACACCGGTGCCCCGACCGTTGCTGAACTGAAGGCCCGCGGAAAGTTCGTCCGGATCACCCCGGCCGGCCTGAAGGAATCGCACCCGCACGACATCCAGATGACCGTCGAGGCACCGAACTACGGTTCACGCTAGAAGCGGGTCGCGCCGACGGGCCGCCGGGATTTTTCCCGGCGGCCCGCCGTCGTCTCCGGTCACACCTGCGGGATTAGGCTGGAGCCATGTCCCAACCACGCCATCCCGCCGAACTGAGCCCCAAAAGGGAACCCCGGCGGCGGCTGGCACTGAAGCCCTACGCCCGCGCCGTGGCCCAGGTCCTCCGCGTCAGTTTCCGCGCCTCGCCGGGTGCCGTGCTCATGAAGGTGGCCGGCTCGCTGATCTCCGCGGTGCTGCCGCTGGTCACCACCTACTTCGCCGGCCTGACCACCACTGCGCTGGCGGCCGCCTACAGCGGGGACTCCGACGCCGGGCAGCAGGCCATCGTCTACGTCGTCATCACCGCCGCGCTGGGCCTGTTCTGGGGCGCGTTCGGCAGCCTGGACCGCTACATCCAGCAGGTCATGAGCTTCAGGGTGGGGGCCATCGTGGGCGACCTGATGTACGAGCGGTTCCTTGCGCTGGACTTCTGGCGGTACGACGACAAGGAAACGGTAGACCTCTACGACCGCGCCAAGCGGTTCTCCGACTCCTATGCCAGGGTCCTGGACCGGATCGCGGCCATCTTCACGCAGCTGGTCTCGGTGATCCTGGCCATTGGCGCGCTGCTGCTGGTGAGCTGGTGGATCGCCGTGATCGTGCTGGTCGCGATCGTCCCCAGCGTCTACCTGCAGTTCAAGCTGTCCCGCGAGCAGATCGCGCACTGGAACACGCAGGTGGATTCGCGGCGGCAGCGGCGGATGATCGAGACCAACCTGCTCCGCCCGCAGCACATCGCCGAGATGCGCCTCTACGGGATCGTCCGGTACCTCATGGAACTGCGCTCCCGGCTCCGGGACGCTGACGAGAAGCGCCGGCTGGATTTCCAGAAGAGGTACATCCCCAAGCAGCTGGCCGCCGACGCGCTGCAGTATGCCGCCGAGGTTGTCTCGCTCATCTGGGTGGTGGGCCAGATCATCGCCCGCGCCCAGCCGGTTGGACAGTTCCTCTACGTCCAGCAGATCGTCAGCCGCGCATTGTCCACGGCGAACAACCTGGTCTCCTCGCTCAGCTCCATCGACGAGGACCTCGCCAACCTCAAGGACTACGAGCTGTTCATGGCGCTGCCCGTGCATTCCAGCCACGCACCGCCGCTGCCCGAGGCCCCCAAGACGGTTGAGCTGCGCGACATCCGCTTCACCTACACAGGCAGTGACATCGAGGTGATCCGCGGCATCAGCATGACGATCCGAGAGGGCCAGCACATCGCCATCGTGGGGGAGAACGGCGCCGGAAAGTCCACGCTGATCCGCATCCTGGCAGGGCTGTACCGCCCGGATTCCGGCCAGGTGATGCTCGACGGCGTGGACCTCGCCGCCGTCGACGTCACCTCCTGGCACCGCCACCTGGCGGTGCTGAGCCAGGAGTTCCTCAAGTACGAGTTCGCCACGGCCGCTGAAAACATCCTGTTCGGCGACGTCGATTCACCCCGCGACGACGAACGGATTGGCCGTGCGGCCTCGGACGCCGAGGCGCTGGAATTCATCAACAAGCTGCCCAACGGCCTGGACAACCACGTCAGCAACTGGATGGAGGATCCGCGGGGCCGGAAGGGGAGCGGACTGAGCGGCGGGCAGTGGCAGCGTCTGGCCATGGCGCGGAACTTCTACCGGAACGCCGCCTTCATGGTCATGGACGAGCCCACCTCCGCCATCGACGCGCTGGCGGAGCACCGCATCTTCACCCGGCTGTTCGCCGAACGCAGCAGCACCATCATCGCCATCAGCCACCGGCTGGCCACGATCGAGAAGGCTGACATCGTGTATATGCTGGAGGACGGCCGGATCGTGGAGCAGGGCACGCACCGGGAACTGGTGGCACTTCGCGGCCGCTACTTCCGGATGTTCGAGTCGCAGCTCAGCGTTGAGGAGGCCGGCGGGATCTGAGCTCCCGTTCCCGGCAGTGCCGGACGTCCGGGCTCCCGGGCTGGCAACGGCGGCCGGCGGGCTGACGGCAGCCAGTCAACGGGTGTGCACGGCAAGCGGCCGGGGCACCGTCCGCAGGAGTGCGCCCAGGAGGGCCCTGCCGCCGGTGGCTGCCCGGATCACCAGCGGACCGGCGTCGACCGTCAACGATTTACCTGCCGCCACGGCGGACACCTCCACGAAGGGGACCTCCTCGAAGCGGTAGGTGGTGGCAATGCAGCCCGGAAGCGGTTCCGATGCCTGCGATGTGCCCGTCGATGACCCAGCGTTTGCCCATCCGGCCACTGTAGCCAACGCCTCTGTCGCCGGGGCATGCCTCCCGGTGTCCCGGTCCTCAGACAGGTGTTCGGCTGGGATAACCTAGAGCAGTGACTTACGAGATTGAGATTGGCCGTGGCAAGCGTGGGCGTCGTGCCTACTCCCTGGATGACATTGCGATCGTCCCCAACCGTCGCACCCGTGACCCCAAGGACGTCTCCGTCTCGTGGCAGATCGATGCCTACAAGTTCGACATGCCGGTCATCGCGGCTCCCATGGACTCGGCCATGTCGCCGGCGACGGCCATCGCTCTCGGCAAGCTCGGCGGCCTGGGCGTCCTGGACCTCGAGGGACTCTGGACCCGGTACGAGGACCCGCAGCCCGTGCTGGACGAGATCGGCGCGCTTGCGGACGAAACCAACAGCCCGGCCGTCACGCGCAGGATGCAGGAGCTCTACCAGGCACCCATCCAGCCCGAGCTGATCACGTCCCGGTTGGCCGAAATCCGCGCCGCCGGCATCACCGTGGCCGGCTCGCTGACCCCGCAGCGCACCCAGGAACACTACAAGACCGTGGTGGCTGCCGGCGTCGATATCTTTGTGATCCGGGGAACCACGGTTTCCGCCGAGCACGTCTCGAAGGACCACGAACCGCTCAACCTCAAGCAGTTCATCTACGAGCTCGACGTTCCGGTCATCGTGGGCGGCGCCGCGGGCTACACGCCCGCCCTGCACCTGATGCGCACCGGCGCGGCCGGCGTCCTGGTCGGTTTCGGCGGCGGTGCCACCACCACCACGCGCCGGGCACTGGGCATCCATTCGCCCATGGCCTCCGCCATCTCCGACGTCGCCGCTGCCCGCCGCGACTACATGGACGAGTCCGGCGGACGCTACGTCCACGTGATCGCCGACGGCGGGATGGGCACCTCGGGTGACATCGTCAAGGCCATCGCCATGGGCGCGGACGCCGTCATGCTCGGCACCGCCCTCGCCCGGGCGGAGGAAGCCCCCGGAAAGGGCTGGCACTGGGGCCAGGAAGCCCACCACCTGGAGCTGCCCCGCGGCGACAGGGTCAACATCGGAACTGTTGGTCCGCTCGAAGAGGTGCTCTTCGGGCCGGGCCACCACACCAACGGGACCTCCAACCTGATCGGCGCCCTCCGCCGCTCCATGGCCACCACCGGGTACTCGGACCTCAAGGAGTTCCAGCGGGTCGACGTCGTGGTTTCGCCCTACGCCGGAAACTGAGCTGCGGCGCCGGCAACGCAGTCCGCACCCTGCCCATCGGCAGACGATCGAAGTACTCTGGTGAACTACAACGTTTGATGAGGATGGAGGCCTGTCATGACCGGTTTCGGTGATCGTCCGGCGGCGACCAGGGGCGCGTTGGGGCCCGAGGCGAGGGAGGCCGCGCTTGCGGCGCTGAAGGCTTCGGCGGAGCCGGGCAAGGAACTGGACATCCTCATAGTCGGCGGCGGCATCGTCGGCACCGGCGTGGCCCTGGACGCGGTGACCCGCGGCCTGAGCGTCGGCATCGTGGAAGCCAGCGACTGGGCCGCCGGGACGTCGTCGAGGTCCTCCAAGCTCATCCACGGCGGCCTCCGTTACCTGGAAATGCTCGACTTCGCACTCGTGAAGGAAGCGCTGCAGGAACGGGGGCTGCTGCTTTCCGAGCTGGCGCCGCACCTTGCCCGGCCGGTGCCGTTCCTGTACCCGCTGAACAAACGCTTCGTCGAGCGGCCGTACATCGGCGCGGGCATCGCGCTGTATGACGGCATGTCCATTTCCGGCGGCCACAAGCGCGGCGTGCCGTTCCACAAGCACCTCTCGCGCCGGGGCACCCTGCGCGCCGCCCCGAGCCTGAAGGACGACGCCTTCGTCGGCTCGATCCGCTATTACGACGGCCAGGTGGACGACGCGAAGTATGTGGCCAACCTGGTCCGCACCGCCGCCTACTACGGTGCACACGCGGTCAACCAGACCGCCGTCGTCGATTTCCTGCGCGAGGGCGAGCGGGTGGTGGGCGCCAAGGTGGTCAACCGCGAGGACAACTCCAGCTTCAACATCCGCGCCAAGCAGGTCATCAACGCCACGGGGGTCTGGACCGACGAGACCCAGGCCATGGTCACCGAGCGCGGCCAGCTGAAGGTGCGCGCATCCAAGGGCATCCACCTGGTGGTGCCGCGGGACCGCTTCCAGTCAACAGTCGGGCTGATCCTGCGGACCGAGAAGTCCGTGCTGTTCGTCATCCCGTGGGGGCGGCACTGGATCATCGGCACCACGGACACCGACTGGCACCTGGACAAGGCACACCCCGCGGCGTCCAGCAAGGACATCGACTACCTCCTGGAACACGTCAACAAGGTCCTGAAACGGCCCCTTACCCGGGAAGACGTGGAGGGTGTGTATGCCGGGCTCCGGCCGCTGCTGGCCGGGGAAAGCGACTCCACAGCCAAGCTCTCCCGCGAGCACGTTGTGGCCCATCCGGTGCCCGGACTCGTTGTGGTGGCAGGCGGAAAGTGGACCACCTACCGCGTCATGGCCAAGGACGCCGTGGACGAGGCCGTCCGCAGCATGGACGAGCGGGTGCCGCCGAGCTGCACCGAGACCATCCCGCTGCTGGGGGCCAGCGGGTTCAAGGCTGCCTGGAACCGCCGCAACCGGACAGCCGAGGAATCCGGAGTGCACGTGGCGCGCGTGGAGCACCTGCTGAACCGCTACGGATCCATGACCTCGGAGGTGCTGGCAATCATCCAGGACCGGCCCGAACTGGCCGAGCCGCTGCCCGGCGCCGACGACTACCTGCAGGCCGAGGCGGTCTACGCCGCAACCCATGAGGGCGCCCGGCACGTGCACGACGTCCTGACCCGGCGCACCCGGATTTCCATCGAGGCGTGGGACCGCGGTGTGTCTGCCGTCCCGGTAGTCGCTAAGCTTATGGGAGAAATTCTTGGCTGGAGCGATGCGCAGCGGGAAAGCGAAATCAAGCATTACCTTGCGCGGGTGGAAGCCGAACGGCTGAGCCAGCAGCAGCCCGATGACGAGTCGGCGGATGCTGCCCGGCTGGGTGCGGAGGATATCGTCCCGCTGCGCTGAGCTCGCGACCTGCCGCCGGACAGGCCCCGGCACCACTGAAGGGACACCACTTGGCGGAACCACTGGACCGTTACGACGCGGAACTCACCACACCGGACATGGTGATCCTTGAAATGGATGCCGAGGACAAGGTGGACGCGGCCAGCCAGCTGGCCCGGACGCTGTTCGACGCCGGCCGCGTCTCAGACCTCGAGGGCTTCCTGGGGCACGTCAACGCCCGGGAACACCAGCTGGCCACCGGCCTGCCCGGGGGAGTGGGACTGCCGCACGCCCGCAGCGAATTCGTCTCCGAGACGTCAATCGCCGTGGGGATTACCAAGTACGGCAAGGCCCTGGACTTTGGCGCCGCAGACGGTCCTGCCACCGTGGTGCTGCTGATCGCCACGCCCGCGAGCTCGTTCTCCGACCACCTTGAAGTGCTTGCCACCCTGGCGCGGTCCCTGTCCAAGGAGTCCTTCCGGGAATCGCTGCGCCGGGCCTACGATGCCGAGGTCATCGCCGAGCTCATCAATTCCAGCCTGGTGTTCTTCGACCACTGAGCGCGAACGTACAGTTGAGCCCCGCCGAATCGCGCGAACGTACAGTTGAGCCCCGTCGCCGGGGGCCTCAACTGTACGTTCGCGCTACCCGCGGTTCGTTGTTCTACACACGGACGAAGTAACGTTAAGGGGTGTGGAAAACAGCCCTCCAGCCCCGATGGATCGCAGGCCTGGTCTTTGCGATCGCCGTTTCGGGTGTCTTTGTGCTCCTGAGCCAATGGCAGTTCGGACGTTCCACGCAGCCTGAAGTGCCCGTCAACCCCACCACGGAGCAGGTCCAGGCCCTGACGAAAACCCTGCAACCCGGAGACTTCTTCCGTGGCTCGGTGGCGGACCAGATGGTCACGGCGTCCGGCACCTACGATCCGGCCAGGCAGGTCCTGATCCCGGGCCGTCTCAAGGACGGCAAGAGCGGCTACTGGGTGGTCACGGCCTTCGCTGTGTCCGATGCCCCAGTGCTCCAAGGCGCGGCAGCGTCACCCAAAACCTACATACCGGTGGCCCGCGGCTGGATCGCTGCTCCCGCCGACGCCAGCGCCCCGCCGTCGGGCATCATCCGGCTGACCGGACGGCTGCTGCCGTCCGAGGCCCCAGTGCCCAACACGGCCCCCGAACCGGGACAGGCGACGGCCGTCTCGGTGGCCGAACTCATCAACGACTGGAACGTCAGCAGCTACCCGGCCTTCGTTTCCGCCACGGCGGAAAAATCAGGAACGGCCGACGTCGGTGCTGCCGCCGGCAGCGGACTCGAGCCGCTCAGCATTGCCGCGCAGCCGCCGGCCGCGAAGGTCAACTGGCTGAACCTGTTCTACTCCGTGGAGTGGATCGTTTTCGCCGGCTTCGCGCTCTTCATCTGGTGGCGGCTGGTCAAGGACGACTACCGCAGAAGCCTCGAGGACGCCGAGGATTACGACGGACCAGAACCTACCCAACCCAACGAGATCCAACAAAAGGTACAGCCATGATCGAACCCAAGCCGGCCATCCAGCCCTCCAACCCGACCGGGGCGGCAAAGAAGCGACGCTTTGGCGGCACCGAGGCGCAGATCCGCTCTGCCCTGAAGTTCTACAAGGTCATGGCTTACCTCACGGGTGCCATGCTGCTGCTGCTGTGCGCGGAGCTGGTTGCCCGCTACGGCTTCGGCCAGTACCTCTTCGCCGGCGGAACGGACGCCCTGACCGGCCAGCCGTTCGGCTTCGGATTCACCCAGGCCGAACCGAAAGGCGTCCTCGGCGGGTTCAACGTGTCCGTCACCGTGCTCATCGTCCACGGCTGGATGTACGTGGTGTACCTGATGTCCAACTTCCGGCTGTGGACGCTGATGCGCTGGCCGTTCGCCAAGATGATCCTGCTGGCACTCGGCGGCGTGGTGCCGTTCCTGTCCTTCATTGTGGAGAAGAAGTTCCACGCCGAGGTGGAGGCCGAGCTCGCGGCCAACCCGCAGGCCGCCAGCCGCTACTGATTTGCGTTCCGTGCATCACAGCGGGGCCGCTCAAGATGCGTCGGGGCAAGCCTGCAAAGTAGGCTAGTACGGTGACTACTCCCACTGCATCCCAAACTTCCCAGAAGCCGGTGCTGGTTGTTGACTACGGTGCCCAGTACGCGCAGCTGATTGCCCGCCGCGTCCGGGAAGCGAATGTGTATTCGGAAGTGGTTCCGCATACCTACAGCACTGAGCAGCTCCTGGCCAAGAACCCTGCCGCCATCATCCTGTCCGGCGGACCCGCCAGCGTCTACGCCGACGGCGCCCCGAGCGTCGGTGCCGACCTTTTCGAGGCCGGCGTCCCGGTCTTCGGCATCTGCTACGGCTTCCAGGCCATGGCCAACGCCCTCGGCGGCAAGGTGGACAAGACCGGCCTGCGGGAGTACGGCTCCACGCAGACCACCATCCTCGGCGAAGGCCGCTCCGTCCTCGAGGGAATGCCGCAGCACCAGAACACCTGGATGAGCCACGGTGACTCCGTCCACGCGGCTCCCGAGGGCTTCGAGGTGCTGGCCACCACTGCCGGCGCTGAGGTTGCCGCGTTCGCCAACGAGGAGAAGAGCCTGTACGGCGTGCAGTGGCACCCCGAGGTGAAGCACTCGGCCTACGGCCAGCAGGTGCTGGAGAACTTCCTGTTCAAGGGCGCCAAGCTGGAACAGAACTGGACCACGGGCAACATCCTTGAAGAGCAGGTGGAGCGCATCCGCCAGCAGATCGGCGATGCCCGGGTCATCTGCGGCCTCTCCGGCGGCGTGGATTCGGCCGTTGCGGCAGCGCTCGTCCAGCGCGCCGTCGGCGACCAGCTGACCTGTGTCTTCGTCGACCACGGGCTGCTGCGCGAAGGCGAGGCCGAGCAGGTGGAGCGCGACTTCGTCGCCGCCACCGGCGTGAACCTTTACGTGGCCAACGAGCAGGAGCGCTTCCAGGCCGCGCTGACCGGCGTCAGCGATCCCGAAACCAAGCGCAAGATCATCGGCCGCGAATTCATCCGGGCCTTCGAGGAGGCCGAGCGCGCCATCATCGCCGACGCCGCCGCACACGGCGAAAAGATCAAGTTCCTCGTGCAGGGCACCCTGTACCCGGACGTCGTCGAATCCGGCGGCGGCGAGGGCGCAGCGAACATCAAGAGCCACCACAACGTGGGCGGCCTGCCGGAGGACCTGGAGTTCGAGCTCGTCGAACCCCTGCGCGCCCTGTTCAAGGACGAGGTGCGTGCCGTGGGCGCCCAGCTCGGCCTGCCCCAGGAGATCGTCGGCCGCCAGCCGTTCCCCGGCCCCGGCCTCGGAATCCGCATCGTCGGTGAAGTCACCAAGGAACGCCTGGACCTGCTGCGCAAGGCAGACGCCATCGCCCGCGCCGAACTGACCGCTGCCGGACTCGACAACGACGTCTGGCAGATGCCCGTGGTGCTGCTAGCGGACGTCCGGAGCGTCGGCGTCCAGGGCGACGGCCGCACCTACGGCCACCCGATTGTGCTGCGCCCCGTCTCCTCCGAGGACGCCATGACGGCCGACTGGTCACGGCTTCCCTACGACCTGCTGGCCCGGATTTCCAACCGGATCACCAACGAGGTGGACGGCGTCAACCGCGTGGTGCTCGACGTCACCAGCAAGCCGCCGGGAACCATCGAGTGGGAATAGCGTTGTAAGAATGGCCGGTCTCCGCAGGGAGGCCGGCCATTTTGCATTCCCGGGTATCGCATCCGGCATGGCGGGCAACGGTGCGAAATGCGCCGCAACTTGGGCCGACCCAGTGTTGCGGTCTCTCAACCGCGGCGGTTTCCGGCTACGCTCGAAACTATGCCCGTATGGTCCAAGGCGTCACGCGCAAGCGCAGAAAAGAAGGCAGTAGTGTCAGTAGGTCAGGTCGACTCCGAGGGTTCGGAGGAGCTCAGGAAGTGGCTGTCCGGGCTCAAGCCCGTTACAGGGGCAGACACCATGCTGCGCTTCACCAAGACGCCCGAGGGTTCCATCGACCTCACGCACGCGCACCCTTCGGGCCTGGCGCAGCTCATGGCCGGGCGCCGGACTCGGCTCTCCACGCTGATCCGTGACCAGCAGCAGTACGTCGTGGCCGCCCGGGCCTGCCGGAACCTGCGCTCGAAGATTTTCGAACTGGCCAATGACCGCGGCATCGAGGCCGGGTACTTTTCGGCCGGCACCGTGGTGTGGACCTCCGCCGTCGGCGGCAAACCGCAGCGCGTCTCGGCCCCGGTGATGCTGACTGCCATGTCGCTCACGATCCGCCCCGGCGAAGACGACTACGAACTCCAGCTCACGGAGCAGGCGCGCATCAACCCCGCCCTGATCCGTCACCTCAAGACCGTGCACGGGATCGTGTTCGACGTCAACGCGGTGACACGGATGGCGTACAGCACCGCGCGGTTCGACCCCCTGCCCGTGCTGGACCGGATCAGCACCCTGGTCAAGCCGATCCACGGCGCCGACGTGGAGCACAACCTGCTGGTCTCGAGCTTCGCGGACCTTTCCGGGAACCTCGACGATCCGTGGATTAATGGTCGGAACACACTGGTGGCCTCGCTGGCCAAGGCCGCATCGGGTGAAGTCGTCGACGTGCCCGCGCTCGAGCCCGGACGTTTTCCCAGTGTTGACGAGCGGGACCCGGCCGAAGAGCTGCTCCTCCTCGACGCCGACGCCGACCAGCAGTATGTGGTCGACGCCGTCCGTGCCGGGGACTCGCTGGTGGTAAGCAGCCCGCCCGGCACGGGCCAGACACAGACGGCCATCAACACCATCGGTGCGCTCGTGGACGAAGGCAAGACCGTCCTGGTGGTGGGGGACCGGCGTGCCAGCCTCAACGAAGTGGCCGGACGCCTCGAAAACCTGGGCCTGGACTCCATCCTTTTCCAGCTGTCCGGAAACGCAACGCCACAGCAGCTCAAGGGCCAGCTGGTGCGCGCCATCGTGCGCAACGAGAAGGCCCAGGAACCGCAGCTCGGCAGCCTGCACAAGACCCTCACCGAGCACCGCCATGCGCTTCTGGACCACGTTGCGTCGCTGCACAACGTGCGGCAGCGGTGGGGCTGCTCGCCGTACCAGGCCATGCAGTCGCTCGCGGAGCTGACGTCCATCCAGCCCGCCCCGGCCACCACCGTCCGCCTGAAGCGCAGCGTCCTGGACAGCATCCGGGACCGCGAGGAACTCGCCGGCCGGCTGAAGCGCGCGGCCGAACTCGGTGCGTTCAGCAGGGCATCGACCACCAGCCCCTGGCACGGCGCGCGGCTGGTGACGCGCAAGGAAACCGAGGAAGCCCAGGAGCTGGCGCGTGCGGTGGCGAAGAAGCTGCCGCTGCTGCAGGAGCGGATGAACGAGGTGGCCAGCCACGCCGAAATCCGCCTGGGCACCACGTTTGCCGAATGGGGCTCCCAGCTCAAGCTCCTGGTGGCCGTCCGCGAAAGCCTGGACAAGTTCACCCCGGACATTTTCGACCGGCCCGTGACTGACCTGATTTCCGCGACGGCGTCCTCGTCCTGGCGCAGGGAGCGCGGCATCGACATGGCCTCCATGCAGCGGTCCCGCCTGCGCCGGGTGGCCAAGGAATACGTCCGTCCGGGCGTGCACATTGCCGATCTTCACAGTTCCCTGGTGCTGGTCCAGGAACAGCGTGCCCAGTGGGCCGGGTACGCCACCACACAGCGGCACCCGGCGGTGCCGTCCGGCCTGGCGGAGATCAGCATCATGCACCGCGGACTGACCCGCGAGATGAAGATGCTGGGCGAGGCACTGCGGCATACGGCTGCCGGCGGCTCGCTCGAAAACATTCCGTACCCGGAGCTCATGGAGCGCCTGGAACGGCTGGTCTCGGACACGCAGACGCTGCAGACCCTGCCCGAGCGCACGCTTCTCATCGAGAACATGCGCGAGCACGGGCTGGGGGAGCTGCTGGCGGACCTCTCGGAGCGCGAGGTCGGTGCCGGGTCCGTCGCCGCCGAGCTTGACCTGGCCTGGTGGCAGTCGGCGCTCGAAGCGATGATCAGCGGTGACGACTACCTGGCCATGTCCGACGGCGACGCGCTGCGCCAGCTGGAGGCGGAGTACCGGCTCGCCGACAACGCCCATATCGCCAGCGGCGGCGGGCGGCTGCGGTGGAAGCTGGCCGAGCGCTGGCGCGCGGGCATTGAGGAGCATGCCCGCCAGGCTGACCTGCTCCGGAGCCTGCTCAAGGACGGGCGGGTCACACTGGCCGCGCTGACGGCGCAGGCACCCGGGCTCGTCCCCATGCTGGTGCCTGTCTGGTCGGTCAGTCCGTACCTCATGACCGGACTCCTGCCTGCCGAGCAGAAGTTCGACGCCGTGGTGATCCTCGACGCGGAGGCGACGTCGCTGCAGGCGGTCCTTCCCGCCGTCGCCCGTGCCCGGCAGGTGATCGCCTTCGGCGACGACAGGATCTCCAGCCCGCGCACCTTTACCGTTGCGGTGGAGCGGCTCGCTGCCGGCGAGCAGTCGCACCAGAGCGTCGAAAGCGCGTTCACGGCACTTTCTGCGGTACTGCCGACGGCGCCGCTGCGCTCCGTTTACCGTGCGGTGGACGAGGACCTGGTGCTGCAGCTGAGCAAGAACTTCTACGACGGCGGCCTCCGCCGCCTCCCCGAGGGCCAGTCGGCCACGGGGCTGGATCGTGCGCTGACGGTTGAGTACCTGCCCGACGGCACGGGCCTGCCCAGCGCGGACCACGAGGGCGTCGAATCGGTGGTGGCCGAGGTGAACCGGGTGGTTGAACTCGTGTTCGAACACGCCCGGCTCCGGCCCCGGACCTCGCTGGCGGTGGTGACTGCCAGCCTCCGGCACGCGGCACGCATCGGCGAGTCCATCCGGCTGCAGCTGCCCAACCATCCGTCGCTCTCCGGATTCTTCACGGCAGGTGATGAATCCTTCCGGGTGGTGGACCTGGAGCGTGCTCAGGGGCTGGTCCGCGACCGCGTGATCTTCTCGCCGGGCTACGGGCGGACACCGCACGGCCGCGCCCTGCACAGCTTCGGCCCGCTGTCCGCCGAAGGCGGCCGGGCCAAGTTTGCCCTGGCCATGACCCGGGCCCGGCAGTCGCTGCATGTCCTGACGTGTTTCAAACCGGAGGACCTTGACCGGACGCGGCTGGCCCACGGTGCCGTCGACCTTTTCGAACTTCTGGACCGGGAGATCTCCGGCAACACCGACCTGGGGACCCCAGCTTCGCGGGCAGCGGCAAGCGAACAGGCGCTGGGAGCCGATCCGCTGGTGGCCGACCTCGGCGACCGGCTGCGTGCCCGCGGTGCCCGCGTCTGGCACCAGTACGACGGTGCCATCGACGTGGTGGCCGCGGCCGATCCGCTCAGCACCATGGGCCAGGACGAAGCCGACATTCCACGGCCGGTCGCCATTGAATCGGACGGCACCGAGCAATACCGCCAGATGACAGTCCGGGAACGCAGCCGGCTGCGCCCCCAGTTGCTGGAGCGGCTCGGCTGGCGGTACATGCCGCTGTGGACCATCGAGGTGTTCACCGATCCCTCGGCCTGCGCCGACAGGATTGGCGGGTACCTGGGGCTTGAGAAGCCTGCTCCGCCGGGGCGCTCTGGTGGGTCGCCGGGATTCTTCCTGGATGACGACGTCAGCACCCTCGCGGTGGGCGACTTCGAGTCTGAACCGGGGGACGAAGCGGGGTACGGGAACCTGGACGGCCGCTTCGGTGACGACCCGGGCGAGGACGGCGCCGAGAGCGGCTGGGACGCGTCTCGCCGGGACGCAGCGGAGGCGGTCCCGGAGCACCAGGTCTCGTTGGATGCGGACAAAACCGACATCGATCAGACAGAGGCTGGCCAGCGGGACACTGATCAGGCAGAGGCGGATCAGGGGGACACCGATCAGGGAGACACTGATCGGGCATACCCTGGCCGAACGGACCAGGGGGCCTCTGGTTCCGGCGCGCCCGGCGCCGGCGTAGGCTTCGGATCTGAGGCTGGCGCGGACGGGCTGGCCACGGAACGGAAGGAGGGCCCGCTGTGATATCAGACGGCGGGGCCGAACGCGAAGACGGGGCCGAACGCGAAGCCGAGGCCGAACGCAAAAACGTGCAGGCAGCGGCACCGGAGAAGTCCGCAAAGGGCCGCCGTGCCAAAGCCGGCGGGCAGGAGCGGACAGGGGCGGTCCCCAAGACGGCGGCCGAGGACGACCCGCGCACTTGGGGCGACGCAGAATCCGGCAACGATCACGACGCGTGGCTGAAGGAGCAGAAGCCCCCGCACTGGGGCTGAGCAGCCCGGCAGACACGCCGAGGATCCACACAGACCGCAGGATTGGCAAATCCCCGAAGATTGGCAAAGCGCTGGGGATTCGCAGAGCCCCGAGGACTTGCCCGGGGCAAGGAACCCGCACGGGCTCGCTCACCGGGCACCGGATCCCACCAGGACGAAAAACAGTTTTCCCTGGGTTGACGCGCCCGCCAAGGCACTGGCCTGCGCAGGAGTGGCGGCCACTACCAGCAGCCCGTCCGAGTCCCCGGCAGCAAGCCACTGGCCGCCCTGGCCTCCCTGGCCGGAGGTCCACAGGACAGGCACGGACTTGGCCAGTACCTTCGACGCTGACGCCTGCTCATAGCCGTTGCCGCTTGTCATGACAACGTTCACAAGTTGTCCGGGGGATACCAGTTGGATGGATGACGGGTCCGCCATCCGCAGCGGCACCGCAGCGGATCCGGGCGGCGCTCCCGTCAGCAGGCCTGGCCCCACCAGTTGCGCATCGGTGAGGAGTTGGCCCTGGCGAAGCGGCCCTGCCAGTTGCTTGCCGTCCACTCCGCTGCTGTCGTCAAAACTCCCGTCCGGCACCATGGCGGGCGGGACGCTGACGGTCCTGACATCGCTGCCCGTCAGGTTCGCCCCGGCCGGAAGGTCACGGGCAGCGGCCAGGACACCCACGGTCTGGGCGGGGGCAGGAGTCAGCTGGTGGACGGCGATCCCCGCGGCCGCGCAAAGGAGGAGTGCCACGGCAAGGCGGCGGTTACGGTTCAGCCACCCCGCGAAGCGCTGTCCGCGCGGGCGCGGACGGACGGCAGAACCGGGCAATGCGTTGCGGCGCCCGGGACGAGCGGCCGGGCGGGATGCCCTTGCGGGGAAGATTCCGGTAGCTGGCATGCCGCCACGCTACGGGCCGTCCGTTGGGCCGCGACAGGTGCGGGCAGCCGTATGTGGAAAAAGTAGCGCCCTCCACAGCCCGCCGGGAGACTGGCCCGAGCGCGAACAGAGAGTTAGGCACCTGCACGCACGAAGGGACACGCAAGCCCCGGGTTACCCGACTAAAGCAAAGAGTCCGGCCGGGTAAACCCGGCCGGACTCTTTTGAGTTTGAAGGCGGCAGGTGCCGCGGGAACCCGATTAGCTCGCGGCTGCTGCTGCCGGGGCAGAGGATGCGGGAGCGGCCGGGGCGGCCGGGGCTGACGCAGCGGGGGAGGGCGAGACGGCGCTTCCCTTGGAATCGCGCGAATCCGTCCGGTAGAAACCGGAACCCTTGAAGACCACGCCCACGCTGTTGAACTTCTTGCGCAGCGTGCCCTGGCACTCGGGGCAGGACGTCAGAGTGCTGTCGGTGAACGACTGCACGATGTCAAAGGCATGGCTGCAATCCTTGCAGGCATAGGCATACGTGGGCACTGTAGATCCTCCTCTTGGACAAACGACAGGTCCCGTGCTGCCTGGCTTCGTTTCCCGGTTTCTCCTTGACGGATCACCGCGGCGGAAATGACTCCATTAGCAGTCGCAGGGCCTGAGTGCCAATTCTAGCACCCCGCCCCGGGCGAGGTCACGCGAAGGCTACCAGCCCGGAGGGCATGAGCACTGCCTCGACGGGGCGGTCGAAGTCTTCAGCCGGGATGGTCTGGGCTGGCAGGAGTTCGGTGTCGTAGATGATGGCTGCCTTCGGAAGATGCAGGCCGCCGGCGTTGGCCGCGGCCAGGAACTTGTCGTAGTAGCCGCCGCCCTGTCCGATTCGGTTGCCGCTGCGGTCAACGGCCGTTGCCGGCATGAACATCCCGGCCGCAGTCCGCACCGCGTCCAGTCCGTGTCGCTCACCGTCCGGTTCCTGAATGGGCGCGTACCTGCTGCGGATGAACTCGCTCTCCGGGGTCCAGAAGACCCAGCTGAGCTCCCGGTCCGGTTCGCACACCGGGAGCAGGATGCTGTGACCCGCCTCATGCAGCGCGTGCAGCAGCGGGAGGGTTGGCGGTTCGAAGTCAACGCCGAGGTAAGCAGTGAACGTGGCCCGTTTGCCGGCAGCGATGGCCTCGGCCCAGGGCAGGCCATGGGTTGCGATGCCGTCGCCGGCATTTGCGAGGTCCGTTGCTGTCATCGTGGCCCGGATTTGCCGGTGCCGCGAACGGATCCCGTCCTTCGACGGCATGGTCCCTGTTGGCATGGATGTCATCCTTTGTCGCAGCGGCAGGCGGGCGGGCCGCTGCCGGAAGCATTTACCGTATGAATGTTCCCTCGGATAGATTAGACCAGTGACTTCCACTAATTGTTCAGTCCGCAAGGCCGTAATCCCCGCTGCTGGGCTCGGCACCAGGTTCCTGCCTGCCACCAAGGCCATGCCCAAGGAGATGCTGCCGGTGGTTGACAAGCCGGCCATCCAGTACGTCGTCGAGGAGGCCGTCAAGGTAGGCCTGAGCGACGTCCTGATGATCACCGGACGCAACAAGCGCGCGCTCGAGGACCACTTCGACCGCGTCCCGGCCCTGGAAGCGACGCTGGAGGCCAAGGGCGACACCGCCAAGCTGGAATCGATCCAGGCCGCGAGCAACCTGGGCGACATCCACTATGTCCGCCAGGGTGACCCCAAGGGCCTTGGCCACGCGGTGCTGCGCGCCCGCCAGCACGTGGGTTACGAGCCGTTCGCCGTCCTCCTCGGTGATGACCTCATCGATGCCCGCGACGAGCTCCTCAGCACCATGATCGACGTGCAGGCCAAAACCGGCGGTTCCGTGGTGGCCCTCATCGAGGTGGAGCCGTCCCAGATCAGCGCCTACGGCTGTGCTGATATCTCCGAGATTGAGGGCGAAGGCTTCGTCAGGATCAACAAGCTGGTGGAGAAGCCGGACGTGGACGAGGCGCCCTCCAACCTGGCTGTCATTGGCCGCTATGTGCTCCACCCTGACGTGTTCGATGTGCTGGAAAAGACCGAGCCCGGCCGTGGCGGCGAGATTCAGCTGACCGACGCCCTGCAGGAGCTGGCCAGCAGGGACGGTGAAGGCGGCGGCGTGTACGGCGTGGTCTTCCGCGGCCGCCGCTACGACACCGGGGACAAGCTCAGCTACCTCAAGGCCTGCGTGGAACTCGCCATCGACAGCGAAGACCTCGGACCTGGTCTGCGTGAGTGGCTGCCGGAAATTGCCGCCCGTCTGTCCAAGTAACCATTCATGAGGGTCAGCCACATCTGGCCGGTCACGCTGGAGTGCGGGGACCTTGTCCTGCGGCCCATCAGGTACAGGGACCGGAAGGAATGGACTGAGGTCCGTTCCCGCAACAGCGACTGGCTGGCGCCCTGGGAGGCCTCGAATCCGATCGCTGGCGGGGCTCTGCCCGATTACCGGCAGATGGTCCGGTCCCTGAACACCCAGGCTGCCCAGGCCACGGCACTGCCCTTCGTGATCGCCGAGTGGACACCCGGACACCGTGACCCCGTCATCGTGGGGCAGTTGACTGTCTCTTCCATTGTGTGGGGATCGGCCATGATGGCGACCCTCGGCTACTGGGTGGACCAGGACCGCGCCGGGCATGGGATTGCCCCGACAGCCGTGGCCATGGCAACCGACCACTGTTTCCGGACCCTTGGCCTGCACCGGATGGAAATCAACATCCGTCCCGAAAACGGTCCAAGCCTGCGCGTCGTGGAAAAGCTCGGCTTCAGGGACGAGGGCTACCGCCCGCGGTTCCTGCACATCAACGGGGAATGGGCGGACCACCGTTCCTTCGCACTGACTTCAGAGGAAATTCCGGAAGGCCTCCTCAGCCGCTGGCTGCGGGTAAGACCCGCCTGACCCCTGACCGACAGAGCCGCTGGTCAGAGCCGGGTTTCCGCATATAAGTCCATTGAATTGAAGCTGGGCCGCGACACACCGAGACGAATGCCACAAGAGCCCCGACATTCCTCATACGGTTTTGTGTGTGGACTTCCCCCTTAGCAGCTCAGTCATCCTTGTGGCTGCAGTTGCGCTCTGGATCGTTTGGGTTGCCCCTTACATGCTCCGCAACGGCCGGCATCAGTTCCAGACTGCCGGTGACCTGACGCTGGACAGCGTCGACGCCGAAACTGCAAACCCGCAAGCCGGGACGGTCGTGTATATGGCCGCCCAGCAGGAGAATCGCATGGACACCAGGAAGAGCAGCGAACCAGCAACAGGCCTCACCCCGGCTTCGTCCGGCACCAGGCCTGCCGCCGATGGGACCGGTGCCTTTCGGATCCGCTACGGACGGACGGCCATCGCGTTCGTTGGGCTGTTGTCCGTCATGACGGCCATTGTGGCCGGAGTCCTGCGGCTCTTTGGGCTCGGCAACCCCTGGGTTCCGGCCGTGGCGTTCCTGACCGGCGCTGCCGCCGTCGTGGTTTTGCGACGGCTCGCCGTCCGTGACCGCCGCAGGAAAGTCAGCGCCGCCTTCAGGGCGGCCATGGGCGCACCCGCCGGCCGGGAGTCCGCCGCCGAGCGCCGCGCGGAGGCGGCACCCGCCGTGGAGCCGGTGAAGCCCCGCGAAATTGCGCTCTTCGATGCCGAGGCAGAAGCCAAGAAGCCCAAGCCTCTAACGGCAGTCGAACTCCGCGAGGCGGCCCTGGCAGTTGCCCTTGCGGCCGGCGACGAAAGCGCCGCAGTTCCGGTACAGGGCCAGGCGGCCCAGCCCGAATCCAGCTGGGATCCGGTGGAAGTTCCCAAGCCCACCTACGTCGAAGCGGCCAAGGCCGAGCGTCCGGCACCCGAGCCGCTGGCGCTGCCAGAGGCTCCCAAGTCCGTGGGCAAGCCCTCACTCAAGCAGGGTCCGGCCGCCGCACCTCCCGCCGCCTCCCCGAATGCCGCGCCCGCCAAGCCGCTGACCAAGGCCCAGAGCGCGCTGAGCAACCTTGACGACGTCCTGCAGCGCCGCCGCGCGTAGCCGGACGCCGGTGCGGCACCAGGCGCCACAGTAGTGGCCCGGATCTGCGTTGCCGGCGGCACCGGCGAGGCGGGCCGCGAAGTGGTGCGCCAGGCACTTGACCAGGGGCACGCCGTCGCCGTTCTGAGCCGGAACCCGCCGCTCCCGGGTGCCCGGGAGTATTACGACGGCGCCGCTTACTTCCGCGCGGACGTCACCACCGGAAAAGGGGTGCCGGAAGCGCTGGCGGGCGCCGACGTCGTCGTCGATTGCCTCGAGGCGCGGACCGGCAAAGCACTGAGGCATTATGCGGCTGGCGGGGCAGTGCTGCTGGGCGAAGCCGCGGCGGCGGGTGTTGCCCGCGCCGTACAGCTGTCCATCGTCAACTGCGACCAAAGCACCCTCGCCTATTACCGGTCAAAGGCGGACAAGGAGCGCGTGTACGAGCGATCCGCGCTGGACACCCGCACTGTGCGGGCCACTCATTCCACAGCCTGTTGGCGGGGAGTTTCGGCGCGGGGGCCCGCGTTGGCCTCGTGCCGGCGATCAAAGGGGCCCGGTTCCAGACGATCTCGCCGGCGGATGTGGCGTCGGCCCTGCTGGAAGCCGCACGGGGAGCGCGGTCCGGCGGTCCCCACGCGCTGCAGACAGTCGGAGGGCCGGAAGTCCTGGGCATGGGATCGCTGGCCGGCACCTGGAAGCGGATAACCGGCGCCAGGGGCATCGTGATCGAACTTCCGCTGCCCGGATCGACGGGCAGGTTCCTGCGTGAAGGAAAGAACCTGGCGCCTGAACAGCGTTACGGAGACACGACATTTGAGGCCTGGTTGGCAAACCGGCCAGAAAATTTGTAGCCTAGGGAAACCGGCGTTGGTGTTCCTCAGGGACACGGCGCCACGGGGTTATAGCTCAGTTGGTAGAGCGCTTCGTTCGCATCGAAGAGGTCAGGGGTTCGAATCCCCTTAGCTCCACAGTTTCACCCCGGTCTGCGGACCGGGGTGTTTCCTTTTTTGGCTCGGAGAACAAACTACGCGGCTGCAGCTCATGTGCCCGAAGAACCGTGTCCCTTGGGCGGCAGGTGGCCGCGCCGGGACGCTTCGCGGACTACCAGCCGGATGTTGGCGAACAGCACTGCCTTCACTGCTGTCATGTCCGGGTGGTGCCCGTGCTTCAGCGCACTCTCAAGGCTGCTGCAATATGCCTCAAGGCGCTGCGCGCCGGCCATCCCCGAGCTGACCCTCAGGCTGATGATGGCCTCCTGGGTCGTCTCCATATCGCCTCGGGTGAGGCCCTTGAAGATCTTGGCCGCCCGCACGGGAAGCATCACCAGATACTCCTCCATGAACTTCTGCGCTGCGTCCTCCCCGGCTTCGTCCGTGAGGTCCTGCAGCGCACGGTCATCCAGTACCGGAAGGTCCTGGGCCGCGTCCGGGTCCTCCGCCATGCAGCCACCTCATCCAGTTGTCCACGCCATCCTGCGATTCTCAATGAAATGGTCCGGGACTCAGCTCAAGAACCTGACACTGTCGTCGCAGGTTCGGATCAAGAGTTGGCCAGCTTTCATCCGAGGAGCCGCAGCTGGGCGTCGCCGGGTCCCGGCTGCCAGCGGTCCTCCATGTCCGGCTGTGTCAGTTAGTTGTCCGCCGGGTCCGGAGTACATGGGGGGAATGCGTTCCGGACCCGGCAGTCTGAAGCTACGGTTCGCGGCTACCTTTGCTTCAGGGACAGGAACAGTCTGCGGCCTGCACGCTATGAAACGCCGGAGCTACCTGAGAGTCAGGCGTCGCTTTTACCCCCTGTTTGAGGGGTTTGATGCGGCATACCCAAGATTTTCCTAAGCCCGGGTCGCTGGCTTCCGTCTCAGGAAAGCGTGGCGGATTCGCCTCCGCGTCGGTGCGTGGGCGGCCGTGTTTTGCCAACGCGAAAGGCGTCCACGGGCGGGAAGGTACCCTGCCCGTGGACGCCAGGCGTGTAAAGGTGCGGGCTACTGGCCGCCGCAGAATTTGCTGTAGGTGCTGCCGGCCTGCTCATAGCCGGCCTTCAGCTCGGTGAGCTTCGCCTCGTCAGGGGTTTCCTTGGCGGACTCGTCCGTGTATTCCAGGATGGCATGCAGCGCGGGCTGCAGCTCGTCCGAGGACACTGCCTCGATGGGGCGGATCTGGTTGGCCAGGCGGGTCATGCCGGTCTTGCCCACGGAGTTCGTGGGGTTCGAGACAACCGTCCGGATCCGGTCGCAGGTTTGTGCGGTGGTGAGCTGCGGCGCAGCGCAGGCGGAAGCGGAGAGGATGAACCCGGCGGCAAGCAGGGCAGTGGTGAGTTTCTTCATGTTTCCCTCAGTAGTTGATGTCAATCGATTGTAAGCAGACGCAACCGGCTCAGGTCGGCCGGGTTACGGCTGGTGCTAGCAGCCGCCGGACTGCTCATCCGCCAACTGTTCGTCCGATTCGATCCGGCGAAGCTTCGAGAGTCGCTCTTCTATTCGTGACATGACGGGGGCCAGTTCCTCAGGAGCGCGGCACTCCGGCCCGCCAAAGAGGCTGCCAAGAAGCCCCGGGGCGATGAGGAACGGAGTGATGTCCTGCCCGTGGAGGACGTCCAGCACAGCCAGGAACCGCTGCCAGTCAGCCGGGCCGGCCCCGCCTTCTGCTGAAGGTGCGGGTATGCCGTCCACCACCCAGGCGGGGAACCGCTCCGCCAGCAGAAGATAGTCCGACGTCGATCGTGCCCCGCCGCACAGCTCGGCAAAACTCGCCCACAGCATGTCCGGGCCGGCGCCTTTGACTGACAGCGGACCGGTGGGCAGGGCCAGGACGTCCCGCTGGGAAGGGGAAGGGCTGAAGAGCCCGCAGGCACCCAGCTGCCGTTCCGTGCCGGGCGTGATGACCAGGCCCCGGTGAAATCCTGCCACTAGAGCCAGCCCTTCCGCTTGAAGATGAGATACATCAGGGCGGCTGTGCCAACCATCAGCAGGATCGCCATGGGATAGCCGTAGGCCCAGTGGAGCTCCGGCATGTGGTCAAAGTTCATGCCGTACACGCCGGCCACGAAAGACGGTGCGAAGAAGATCGCAGCCCAGGACGAGATCTTCTTTACCTGTTCGTTCTGCTGCGCGCCGGCCTCGTTTTGCCGGTTGGCCGTGAGCGTGCCGTCCAGGGTCAGTGCGTTCTGCAGGAGGTCACGGAACGAATCGGCCCGCGAAATCACCCGCTCCACGTGGTCCTCCACATCGCGAAGATTGTGCTGGAGGTCGGCGCCGGCAGCGAAGTCGTCGAACCCCCGGTTGAGCTGCTGCATCATGGCCGGCAGGGGGTGGATGGCCCGCTGGAACTGGATGACCTCGCGGGCGAGTTCATAGATGCGGCGGGACACCGTCGAGTCCCCGGAGAACAGCTGGTCCTCGATTTCGTCGATGTCGTTCTCCAGCCCGGCCACCACCGGAGCGTAGTCGTCCACCACCTGGTCCAGCAGCCCGTACAGCACTGCCGGCGGTCCGTGGCGGAGGAGGTCCGGCCGGGACTCCAGGCGGCGGCGTACCTGTCCGACGCCGGACATCTCGGCATGCCGGACCGTCACCACGAAGTTCTTGCCAACGAAGATATGGAGCTCTCCGAATTCCACGGTTTCGGTGTCATCGCGGTACCGGGCCGGCCTCAGAACAGTGAACAGGCTGTCCCCGTAGCGCTCCAGCTTTGGCCGCTGATGGGCCGAGATGGCGTCCTCGACGGCGAGGTCGTGCAGGCCAAACTCCTCGGCGACGGCGGCCATCTCGGCTTTCGAGGGCCGGTACAGGCCGATCCAGGCCATCCCGCCGTGGCTGCCAAGCGTTTCAAACGTCTGTTCCAGGTTTTCGGGCTCCGCGGTGCGGACCCCGTCGACGTAGACGGCGTTATCGATGATGGTCACAGTGTGCAGGTCTCCGTCTGTTGGGTCAGGACATCGCGTCGGGTCAGGACATTGCGCCGATGATGACTCCGGCGGCCGTCACAGCGAGGACATCGTGGCCGGAATCGATCAGCGTCACCGCGGCAGGACGTCCGGCGAAGCCGTTGTGGATCAAATGGCCACCCACGCGAAACACCACCGCCAGAACAAATGCGAACCATCCGCCGGCCAGCGCGGTGTCGAGCCCGAGCTTGCTGATCAGCACTGCAAGGAGGACGGCTGTCACGGCTGCGGCTGCCATCATGGGAACCCAGATTCCGGCGCCGCCCTCGGACTTCCTGAGGTCATCTTCCGTTTTGCCCACGGCTTCCATCCACCGCTTGCCGAGCACGGCGGGCAGGTACCAGACGAAGCCGATGGCCATGCTCGCGATGAAGGCAAGAAGCACCGCAAGCCAGTTGATCTGAAAGAAGTAAGAGAGCCAATCCATCCTCGCATCCTATTCCGGCCGGGCCGGCGCAGGCGCCGGAGCCGACTGAACGAGCCGGCTGATCAGCGGCTCGGTCCGGTACGGGATGTGAGTGTGGAGGGCAAGCACGGTCTCGGTGCGGATCACTCCCTTGACGCGCAGGATCGAACGCAGCGCGCCCTGGAGGTTTTGCGTATCGGTGGCCACTACCCGGCACCAGACGTCGCCCCTGCCGGAGATCTCGTGCACTTCTAGGACCTGGGGAATCAGCCGCAAAGCGGCGATCACGCCGTCGAGCTCCCGGTGGGTTACTTCAATCGTCACAAAGGCGACGACGTCGTAACCCACCGCTTCGAGGTCGATCTCGCGGCCGCCGTCGTGCAGGATGCCGGAGCGCAGCATCCGGCGCACGCGTGACTGGGCGGTGTTCCGCGCGATGCCGAGTTTGTCGCTCAGCTCGCCGATCTGGACGCGGGGGTCGCGGATCAGTTCGAGCAGGATCTTCAGATCCGTGGGGTCCAAGGTGTTCAAATCGTCACTCCGGTTCATGAATCCGGCCAAAGATTGATGGTTTTGCTCAATATTCCCACAAAATGACGCACTGGGTACGCACTCTTGCCGCATTCTTTAGGTACCAAGATTCCATCCGCGCGTGCAGCCCCCATAAGGGGCAGGTTCCGCGGACACACAGGCAAGGGCACGGGCATGACCGTCTTTAGCGAACTTCGAATGCGTCCGGCGACGGCCACCCGCTGGGGCTGGGATGCGTCCACCACCTCACGGCTGACCATGGCCGGCGTCGTCATTTTCACGCTCCTGGTGGGAGCCAACCTGGCGACCCCGCTGTATCCGCTGCTGCAGGTGCGGCTGGGCATCAGTTCCCTGGGCATCACCGTCGCGTTCGCTGCCTACGTCCTGGCGCTCGTGGCCACGCTCATGCTTGCCGGGCACTGGTCCGACCACATCGGGCGCCGTGCGGCGCTCCTCCTTGCCGTGCTGACGGGGCTCGCGGGCGGGCTGGTCTTTGCGGGGGCAGACAGTCTTGCCGGGCTGTGCGGCGGCCGGGCGCTCCAGGGCGTTGCCGTCGCCCTGGCAACGGGGGCCAGCTCGGCGGCACTGCGTGAGCTGCTGCCGGAACGCCCGGAGTGGGCCTCCCGTTTCACCCTGCTGGCCTCGGCCGGGGGCGTGGCAGCGGGCCCCGCGATCGGCGGGATCCTGTCCCTTCTGCCCGGGTCCACCACGACGCCGTACCTCGTCCATTCGCTCGTCCTGGCAGCCCTGCTGGTCCCGCTGTACCTGCTCCGCGCCCGGCCCGCCATCAAGCCTGCTGCCGGCCCCCGCCCGCTGAAGGCCCTGGCGCCGCGCCGGCCAACAGTGTCCCGCGAGGCCCGGGGCGCATTCTGGCTGGCGGCGGCCGTCGGCTTCCTCAGCTTTGCCGTATTCGGCTTCTGCCTTTCCCTCGCACCCGGCTACTTCGCGAAAGTCCTCAGCACCGACTCCCGGCCACTGATTGGCCTGCTGGCCGGGCTCACCCTGGGGTCGTCCGCCCTGAGCCAGTTGGTTGCCGTCCGGAGCAGGTTCGCTGTGCCGGCAGGGTTGGCTGTGCTCGGCGGCGCCGTGGCGCTCATTGCGGCCGCGGCTGCGGCCGGCAACCCGTGGCTGCTGGTGGCGGCGAGCGTTGCCGCAGGCGCCGGCCAGGGCATCGCCTTCCGGACCGTCTTCAATGACGTGGCCGGCAAGGTGGAGGCGTCCCGGCATGCACAGATCATCAGCACGGTCTACGTGATCACCTATCTCGGAAGCGCTGTCCCGGTGATGGGGCTGGGGCTCGCGACGGCGGCCTACGGACTCGACGCGGCCGTCGCCGGATTCGTGTCAGCCTGCGCCTGCGCGGCGGGGCTCCTGGCCGCGATTACCTGGCGCCGGAGCCTCCGCCGGTAGCAGCGGCTGGTGGCCTGCCGCCGTCGTAAAGCAGGGTTCTTGCAAAGAAACGATTGCAAAGAACTGATTGCAAAATAATCGTTGCAAAGGAATCTTTGCAAGAGTAGCCTTGGCGTATGGCCATCAAGCCCAGCACCGAAGCCCCCGGCGTGCAGGAACTGCAGTACCCCGTCCGTAAGATGGATCCGGCCTCCCTCAAGGCCCTTGCGCACCCGTTGCGCGTCCAGATCCTGGAGATGCTGTCCCGGTACGGCGCGCAGACGGCATGCAGCCTAGGCGAGCTGCTGGGGGAGTCCAGCGGTTCCACGAGCTACCACCTGCGCCAGCTGGCCAAGCACGATTTCGTCCGGGAAGTAGAGGGCAAGGGCACGGCACGGGAGCGGTGGTGGGAACGGCCGCGCGGCGCCATCGAGGTATCGTCACCTGAACTTGCAAGTTCCCCCGCCACCCAGGAGGCATCCCGGCTGGTCAACCGCGAATTCGAACTGCGCAGGCAGGCCGTGCTCGCCGACTTCATGGCGCACGGGGCGGACACCCTGGACCGCGACTGGCTGGAAGCCGCCACCGTCAGCACCGCCAACGTGCGGATGAACGAGGAGCAGCTGGGCGCGTACACGCGGGCCATGGAGGCCTACTCCTACCGGCTGCTGGAGGAGATCCGCGGCGAGGGGGACCAGCGGGGCGCCCGGCCGGTACAGATCCACTTCAACGCCTTCCCCATCCTCGGTGTCCCCGCATCAGCAGGCACCCGCGGCCAGCGCAAAGCGCAGGACACCGCCGATGCGGAGTCGATCAGTACAAAACAGTCAACGAGTCCCGAAAGGAAAGAGCCATGAGTGCTCTATCGGTCAACCAGTCCGTCCTCGGCTACCGCCGTGCCTCTCTCTTGGAAGCTGTGGCCGTTCGTGTCGGTGCCGGCCTGGTGGAATGGGCGGAGCGGCGGCGGGTTATTCCGGAGGAAACCGTGCGGCAACAGCGGGCCGCCGCCCGGCGCCGCGACGAGCTGGCCCTTCTCCGCGGCGACCTTCTCGGCGCAGCCCACTCGGGCCTGCTGCTTCCCCGCCGCTAGGTAGGCCGGAGGGTCGTCCCGGTGCCGCCCCAGTCCTCTCGCCGGGTCAGTCCTTTGGCCGGATCCTCTTGCCGGGTCAGTCCTGGTCGGGCAGCGGCCCGTGGTTGCCAGGCATGTGCTCGAACACCAGTGTGGTCTCGGTGTGGCCCACCACGGGGTCAGTGGCGAGGTTGTCCAGAACCCAGTCCCGAAGGTCCTCGGTGGTGGCGACGGCGATGTGCAGCAGATAGTCGACCGAGCCCGACGTGTGGAAGGTTGACAGCACGGCGGGCAGCTTGGGGACGCGGGAGGTGAACCGGTCGATCTGCTCCCGGTCGTGGGCGCGGAGCCGGACAGCGATCAGGGCCTGCACCGACCGCCCGATCGCGGAAAGGCTCAGCTTCGCCTCAAATCCCTGGATGATGCCCCGGTCTGAGAGTGCGCGGGTCCGCATGAGGGCGGTGGAGGGGGCGATGCCCACCAGTTCCGCCAGTTGCTTGTTGGATATCCGGGCATCGTCCACCAGGGCCGCCAGCAGCCGCTCATCGATGGCGTCGAGCGGCTCGTGCCCCGCCGCCGGCCGAATATTCTTCGGGTTGCTGCTCACGAATCCTCCTGAAGTGTTCTCCGTTCATCTTAGCGGCGCGAATCTGGCCAAGACATTCACGGGCAGGCTTCACTTCCGAACATCTGCAGGTTTCCCGTCCGGTTCGGCGGCGAATAATTCAGGAATGCTGCAGGCTCGCCTCGTCCTGTGGGCGATGCCGCCGTTGGCGCCCGGAGGCGGGATGCACGACGGCGGTGATCACCGCCGTCGCACACCCCAGGATGATGACGGCGGTGGCCAGCGCCGGCCAGCCGAGCGACTGGAACACCAGCCCACCTGCCCAGCCCAGGATGCTGGAACCCAGGTAATACGCGAGGTTGTACAGCGATGCTGCCTGTGCCCGGCCGGTCTGGGCGATGGCTCCCGTCCAGCCCGCGCCGACGCTGTGGGCGGCGAAGAAGCCGCCGGTGAAAATGATGAGTCCGGCCAGTATCAGCGCCAGCACCTGGGTAAGGGTGAGGGCCAGGCCTGCCGCCATCACCGCAATTCCAGCAAGCAGCACTGTCCGCCGGCCGAAGCGCTGCGTCAGGGCTCCGGCCCAGCGTGAGGTCACCGTGCCTGACAGATAGGCCAGGAAGATGAGGCTGATGAGCGTGGCGGGAAGGCTGAACGGTTCGCCGGAAAGCCGGAACCCGAGATAGTTGTAGACAGCTACGAAGCCGCCCATCAGCAGAAAGGCCTGCACGTACAGTGCCAGCAGCCGCGGATTGGCCAGATGCCCTGACAGTGTCCTGGCCGCACCGCGCAGGCCTATGCCGCGGGCCGGGCTGAAGCCCCGGGCCTTGGGAATGAGGACCAGGAAGAGCACGGCGGCCACCGTGGCCAGGACGGAGACGGCGAGCGCGGCGGCGCGCCATCCCCACAGTTCCCCCGCCGGTCCGGCCACGAGCCTGCCGGCCAGCCCGCCCAGGGTGGTGCCGGCGACGTAGCTGCCCGCGGCCACGGCAGCATGCGCCCGGTCGATCTCCTCGTTGAGGTAGGCAATGGCGATGGCAGGGATGCCGCCCAGGGCCATGCCCTCCAGCATCCGGAGGCCCAGCAGCACGGGAAAGGACGTGGCCAGCGGCACCAGCAGCCCCAAGGCCGTGGCCAGGCAGATTCCCCAGGTCATCGCTTTCACCCTCCCGATCCGGTCTGCGAGGAACGACCAGGGGATGACGGTGACGGCGAGGCCCACAGTGGCCAGCGAAATGGTGAGCGCGGCTTCCGCGGCGCTCACCCGAAGCTCGGCGGCCATGACGGGGAGCACTGCCTGGGTGGAATAGAGCTGCGCGAAGGTGGCCACGCCGGCGAACGCTAGGCCAGCCAGGATTCTCCCGTAGGCCTGGGAGCCCTTCCGGTGCCCGTTCCACTCGGCCCCCGCCTTGGCGGCGGCACCGGCCGGTGGCCGCGACTGGCGCGGCGGGGTTCCGGGGGCGTGCTTGCGCGGCGTTGGCATGCCTTCAGCGTAGATCTAGGCTGTTCTAGTATCCAATGCATGATTCATCGACTATTCATGCTGTATCGGATTGATTGACGGAGGAAAAACCGTGGATATCGAGCACAGGCAGCTCGTGCAGCTGCTGCCGATCCTGCCCCTGCTGGCAGAGCTCGGGCGGACCCAACACATCACCGAAACCGCCGAGCTGCTGGGCGTTCCGCAGTCGACCGTTAGCCGAGCGCTGGCGCGTGCCAGCGCCGTGGTGGGGACCGATCTGCTGGTCCGGGACGGCAGGGGAGTGCGGCTCACTCCAGCCGCCGCGACGCTGCTGCCTTATGTGGAGTCGGCGCTCGCCGAGTTCCGCGCCGGCCTGGACCTTGTACGGCACCAATCGGAGGTGGTGCGCGGCCGGATCGCCGTCACCTTTCAGCACACGTTTGGGGAGGCGACGCTGCCCTTGCTCATCAGTGCGTTCAGGAGCCGCTATCCGCAGACGGAGTTCGACCTCAGCCAGGGCTCCCGCGACAGCTGCCTCGCGGAACTGTCCTCCGGCGCCGCCGATCTCGCCCTGACCGCCCCCGTGGCACCCGCCAGCAGGACCATTGGCTCCGTTGCCCTGTACCGGGAACCGCTGCGGCTCGTGGTGCACCACCGGCACCCTCTTGCCGACCGGACGTCGGTGGCCGTGGCCCAGATCCGGAAAGACCCGTTCGTTGCGCTCGGATCCGGCTACGGGCTGCGCTCCCTGACGGATGCGCTGTTCCGGGAGGCCGGCTTCAGGCCGCGGATAGCCTTCGAAAGCCAGGATTCCCACACCGCGCGTGGCCTGGTTTCCGCAGGCCTGGGTGTCAGCATCCTGCCGCCGGAGGGCGGCAGCAGCCCGGGCCGCGGTGTCACGGAAGCCACCGGCGACCTGGGCTGGGTGGAAGTTGCGCTGGAGTCGGAACTGGCATACCGCGAGATCGGCCTGGCCTGGCGGGAACGCCGCAGCGTGCGGGACAGTGAATCGGACGCCGTGCGCCTCTTCCGCGAGCTCGTGTTGAACGAGGGACCCGGGCTGCTGGCGGGGCTGGTCCGGGCCCGGTCGGGCGCCTGACCGGCACGCGGCGCTGGCCCCGGGAGCCGTGCCACCCGGAGCCGTGCCCCCTGGAGCCGCGCCTCCTGCCGTCGGGCTCCTTAACCGCCCTGGAGCTTAACCGTCCAGCAGTGCGCCGATCGCCTCGGCCACGGGTCCCGTCCTGGCCGAGCGCCAGCCCTTCCCCGCCCAAAGGTTCAGCCGCTCCCGGTCACCGGCGGCGGCAGCCGCCGCGCGGATGGGGGCGGTCAGATGGTGGATGGCGGGGTAGCCCTCCGGTGCGTCCCCGTGGTCGCGGACAAAGTCATTGACGAGTGCCCGTGCGTAGCGGCCCGTGAACGCCCGGGTGGGTGTTGTTTCCGTGAAGCGGTCATCGCCAAGGGCGTCCTTGTGCAGCGGCCGCGCGCCGCTTTCCTCCGTCCGCAGCAGCGCCGTTCCCACTTGGGCGGCGGCCGCCCCGGCGGCAATCACCGACCTGACAGCGGCGGCGTCGGATACCGCGCCGGCTGCGATCAGCGGCAGGCCGACGGCGGCCCTTACCTCCCGGATCAAGTCAGCGGTCGACGGCGGCATCCCGACACGTGCCGCCGCGGGCAGGAAAGCACCGGAATGGGCGCCCGCGCTGCTGTGCTGGACGACGAGGGCATCGAAGCCGCGGTCCGCTGCCAACTCGGCCTCGGCGCGGCTGGTGACCGTGGCCAGGACGGTGGACCCGGCCTTCCGGAGCGCCTGGACAATGGGGGAACCGGGCAGCCCGAACGCGAAACTGACCAGTTCAACGGGCTCTTGCAGGAGGAGGTCGATCTTCGCCTGCCAGGCATCGTCGTCGTCAAGCACCAGGGGTGGCACGGTCACGCCATAGCGCCCGGCGTCCCGGTCGAGGCTGCTCCGGTAGTCTTCCAGCCTGGCCACAGCGTCGGGGGCGGGGTTCAGCTGTGCATGGTCGGGCACAAAAACGTTGAGTCCGAACCGGACGCCGGCGTCCCGGCAGGCACGGATTTCGGCGCTGACCGCGTCCGCACTCTTGTAGCCCGCGGCCAGGAAGCCCAGCCCTCCGGCGCGGTGCACGGCCGTCACGAAGCCCGGCGTCGACGTCCCGCCCGCCATGGGCGCGGCAATGATGCGGGTATCGATCTCGGCGAGGGACATGGCCTGCTCCTTGGGGCTAATCAGTACTCTGTTCAGGTGACTAACTCTGACAACCTATCCGGTGCGGCCCCTGATGCGTCCACTCCGGTCGTGTCCCATGCTGTCCCGTCCGGTTCTGCCCGGTCGGGCACTGCCCAGCCCGACGACGTCGTGATCGGCCTCGACATCGGCGGCACCAAGACGAGGGGCGTCCGCTTCGAACACGGGGAACCGGTGGCTGACGAGAGCGTGGGAAGCGCCAACGTCCAGAATGTCAGCCGGGCGGAAGCCGCTGCGCATCTCGAGGAGCTTTTCGCAAAAATCGGCCGTGGCCCGGTGGCACAGGTCTATGCCGGTGCGGGCGGAATCGACACCGATGAGGACGCCGCCGCCCTGGCAGCACTCATCGCGCCGCACGCCCCGGGGGCCCGGATCACGGTGGTCCACGACTCCCGGCTCCTGCTCGCGGCCGGCGGCGCCAACACCGGCGTCGCAGTCATTGCGGGCACCGGCTCGGCGGCCTGGGGCACGAACGGGAACGGCGACGAGGCGAGGGCCGGCGGCTGGGGCTACCTCCTGGGCGACGAAGGCAGCGGCTACTGGCTGGGCCGGGAGGCAGTGCGCCACAGCCTGCGGCGCATGAACCAGGGGCAGGAACCGGACGCGCTGACCCGGGCGCTGCTGGACTCCTGCAGCACAGACGACCCGAACAAGCTGATCGCGCTCTTTCACTCCCCGGACACGGGACGCCGCTTCTGGGCGCAGCAGGCCCGGCTGGTGGTGGAGGCGGCCGACGCCGGCCACAGCGTCAGCCGCGACCTGATCGACCAGGCGGGCAAGGACCTGGCGGACATGGCGGCCCAGGTCCTCCGGCAGCTGGGGCTGGACGGACCGGTCATCCTGGGCAGCGGCCTGGGCATGAACGTTGTCCGGCTCCAGGACTCGTTCCGGAAGCACCTGGCGGCAGCCGGAGTCAGCGATGTGCGGATCCTGGAGCAGGACCCTGTCTTCGGTGTTCCGCTGCTGGTCCGTGGCCAGGGCTGACACTGGTGTAACCGGGCGCGAACGGACACTTGAGCCCCGCGTTGAGGGCCCCAGGTGTCCGTTCGCGCTTGGAGAGAGCCAGCCCGGGGCGGCCGTGACTCAGGACCGGGTCCGTGGCCTGAGCTTCACCCCGGGCAAGGGCGGTGCGGGGATCCTGCCTGCCTCGCGGCCCGCGTCAGGACCGTGGCCGTGGACCAGCCCGAACCGCGAGGCTTCGGCAGCCGCGTCGGACAGTTCGGCCTGGGCCTCCCAGTCCGCCCGTGCCTGGGCCACCTCCTCATGCGTCCTGCCCACGAAGTTCCACCACATCAGCAGCTCCTCCTGGAGCGGCTCGCCGCCGATCAGCACGAACCGGGTCTCCGGCAGGGCGTCCACGGCCAGGACCTCGCGCCCGGCCCCCAGGTAGCCCAGCGGCCCCGGCCCGACGTCCTGCCCGTCCACCGTCAGGCCGCCGTCGAGCACCAGGACGGCGTGTTCGAACGCCGGGTCAAGCGGAAAAGCGGCGGCGCCGCCGCAGCTGACGTCCGCTCCGACGATGGGCGTGTACATCGTGGCCGGCGAGGAAGCGCCGGCGAAGGTCCCCACCATCACCGTGGCCGTATAGCCCGGGCCACGGACCGTCGGAAGGTTGCGGTGCTGCTCGAAGGCCGGAGGCCTGTCCCGTTCCCCGTCCGGCAACGCGACCCACAGCTGCAGCCCCCGCTGCAGCGGAAGCCCTGCACCGGCGTCGTCCGTTGCCGGCAGCATGGCAAACTCGGAGTGCGAGACGCCGTGCCCGGCTGTCATGATGTTCAGCTCGCCCGGGCGGACAATGACGTCGCTGCCCACGCTGTCCCGGTGCCTGATCTGCCCGGCGAGGGGCCACGTCACGGTCTGCAGGCCGGTATGTGGGTGCGGCAGCACGGACATCGCCGTCCGGTCGGGGCCGAAGCTGTCCAGGAAGCACCAAGCGCCCACAGTGGGCAGGCCGCGCTGGGGGAGGGTGCGGAGCACCGACATCGCGCGGACCCCGCCGAGCGGCACTTCACGGGCCGGCCACAGCTGCAGGCATGGCCCGGTTCCCGTCCCTGTGTCCGGGCCGGCGGGCGGGCAGGTTTCCTCCTGCGGGAGAAGCTCCAGATTCGTCACAGTCCCACTCTAGGACGGCCGCCTGCACGCGGATAGCGCGGGGCTACGCTGGAGCCATGACCGTTCTCTTCGACACCCGCCCCGCCGCCTACGCGGTGATCATCCGCGACCGCGCCATCCTCCTCGCGTACTGGAAGCAGGACGGCAAGGAAGGCTGGACGCTGCCCGGCGGCGGGCTGGACCTTGCCGAGCATCCCGTGGACGGCTGCATCCGGGAGGTCTTCGAGGAGACGGGCTACCACGCCGAAATCGGCGCGATGCTGGGGATCGACGTCGGGCACTGGCCGGCGGGTTCGCGGCTGGACGGGGCGGACCGCGACTTTCAGGCCCTCCGCCTGGTGTATGAGGCGAGGGTGACGGGCGGGGAGCTCACCCACGAAGAGAACGGCACCACCACGCACGCCGCGTGGATACAGCTGCACGACGTCGGTTCGCTCAACAGGGTGTCCCTGGTCGATGCCGCGCTGCGGTTGTTCCGGGAACGGCCGGTCAACGGCAAGCTGGACTGAATTCCTGGTTTCCCTAGCCAGGCGGCGCCCGGCTGGCTATTCTGGGGGAGGCCGCGGACATTCTGTCCGGCGGCGGCCAGGCTGACATGAACACAATCCGGCTGAACACAGTGCGGTTGAACACAGTGCGGTTGAACACAGTGCGGTTGAACACAGTGCGGGGGAGGTGGACCTGATGATTGCAGAATTCGTGCGCGCTCCGCGCCCAGTCGAAAACACCTTCATTACTCCTGCCCCTGCTGCCCGCTCGTAGCCAGTCCAGCACACTCGGTGCACAGCGCACTGTCCGGACGGCCGGCGGCACTTCGGGGCCAACCCGAGGTTCACAGTGAAAAATCCTTCCGGCCTTCGTGCCAACCAGCTTCAAAACCAAATCCCTCCCATACAACCTGACCACCTGCCAGGCCCAGTCCCGTACGGCTTCACGGCGGCAGCGGCGCAGCACTTCGCAGCCCATCCGGCCGCCGGCGGCGAGGCAGCCGCCCGCGTCGTCCGGGTGGACCGCAACCGGATTGTGGCCGCCACGGCCGACGGACTGATGCATCTGCCCTACCCGGCCGGTGCCGTGCCGGCCACCGGCGACTGGATCTGGCTCGGCCGCAACCGGGCGGCGGAACCGGCCGTCGTCGGGGTGCTTCCCCGCACGTCCGAGCTGAGCCGCAAACGTGCCTTCGATCCGTCCACGGAGGCACAGGTCCTCGCCGCGAACATCGACATGGTGGGCGTGGTTGTTCCGGTGGACCGTCCGCTGAGCCACAACAGGCTCGAACGGACGCTTGTTGCCGTCTGGGATTCCGGTGCCACACCCCTGGTGATCATCACGAAGGCGGACCTGGCGGACATCGCCGATGACGTCGTCGGGAAGGTCATCCTGCAGGCAGCCGGAGTGGACGTGGTGACCACCTCTGCCGAGCAGGGGGACGGCATCGACGAATTGCTCTCCCGGGTGCAGCCGGGGCGGACAATCGCCCTGCTTGGACCCTCCGGCGCAGGAAAGTCCACGCTCATCAACGCGCTCGCGGGCCACCACGTCCAGTCAACAGGCGACGTCAGGGCCACCGACGGCAGGGGGCGGCACACCACCACGGCGCGGGAGCTGGTGCCGCTGCCCAACGGCGCCGTTCTGATGGACACCCCGGGTGTCCGCGGCTTCGGGCTGTTCGACGCCGACGACGGGATGGAGGAGATGTTCGGCGACCTGCACATGCTCTTCGAACAGTGCCGCTTCTCGGACTGCGCCCATGACAGGGAACCAGGGTGCGCGGTCCGTGAGGCGCTCGACGACGGGTCCCTCGAGGAGCGGCGCTGGGCAAGTTACGTCAAGCTGCAGCGGGAGCTCGCCGCCCTGGAGCGCCGCCACGACGCTGCGGCGAGAAGGGCGTACCAGCGGGAATGGCACCAGAAAGTGGTGGTGGCCGGCCGGAGCCAGCGGGCCGCCGAGCGATACCGCCATTCCTGAGGCTGGAGTTTTTGTCCAGATAATGGCCGCTCCGGGGTCTTTTGGACCCATTATCTGGACAAAAACTCCGCCACCCATCCGGGCGGGGGACGGCACCGAATCATTGGTGTTTGTCTCCGAATGATTAAGGTATCCGCGCCTGCGGCGGTTTTGCCTGAGGCAGTGGTTACGCTGTGTCAAGACGCGCTTTACAGCCAAAAAACAGCATGCATATGATCAATTCGCTTTACCGTCCGATGTTGCCGCCCAACAGTTAGGTAAGCCGGGTATGGCCGAAGCCATGATTGAGTTCCAGAGCGTCACCAAGCAGTACCAGAGCGGGCAACCGGCGGTGGACCAGTTGAGCATGTCCATTGACCGCGGCTCCATCACGGTGTTCGTGGGACCATCAGGCTGCGGCAAGACCACCTCCCTGCGCATGATCAACCGGATGGTGGAGCCCACGTCCGGGACCATCACCGTGGGAGGACGGGACGTCACCTCCGTGCCGGCGGCAGAACTCCGGCGCTCCATGGGCTATGTGATGCAGTCGTCGGGCCTGATGCCGCACCGCTCCGTGGTGGACAACATCGCCACGGTGCCCCGGCTGAACGGCGTGGCGAAAGCTGACGCCCGCAGGCGCGCGGAAGAACTGCTCGACGTCGTGGGGCTGGCCCCGTCGCTGGGCAAGCGGTACCCGTCGCAGCTCTCCGGCGGCCAGCAGCAGCGCGTCGGCGTTGCCCGGGCGCTCGCCGCCGACCCGCCGGTCCTGCTGATGGATGAGCCCTTTAGCGCCGTGGATCCCGTGGTCCGCGACGAACTTCAGCAGGAGCTCCTGCGCCTGCAGCGTGACCTGGCCAAGACCATCGTCTTCGTCACCCACGACATCGACGAGGCCACCGTGCTGGGGGACAAGGTGGCGGTCTTCGCCGTCGGCGGCAAGCTGGCGCAGTACGCCACCCCCGAGGAGATCCTCCGGGCGCCGGCGAACGAGTTCGTGGCTTCCTTTGTGGGCCGGGACCGCGGGTTTCGGCACCTCGCCTTCACCACGGCCGACGGCGTCGCGGTTCATCCCGTGGACACGGTCACCCGGGGCGGGGACGCCAAAGCGCATGAGAACAGCTGGCGCCTCGTGGTGGATGACCAGCAGCGCCCGCTGGGTTGGGAAGGCCCCGGCCTTGACTCCCAGCTCATCCCCGGCGGCTCACTGTTCCGGCCGGGCGACACCCTCCGGCGCGCCCTCGATGCCGCCCTGTCGTCACCCTCGGGTCTCGGCGTCGCGGTCGACGGCGACGGCAAGGTTGCCGGCGTCGTCAAGGGCGCGGAGGTGCTTTCCGTCATCGAGTCCGCGCGCCGGACCCGGCAGGGCGCACTCTGATGCAGTGGTTCCTGGCGAACAGCCCCATGGTCTTCGAAAGGGCGGGCCAGCACCTGGCCCTGGCCCTGGTTCCGATGGTCCTGGGCCTGCTGATCTCCATCCCGCTGGCACAGTTGTCGCGGCGGCACAGCGCACTTCGGCAGCTCGTGGCCACCGTGAGTTCCCTGCTTTACACCATCCCCTCGCTGGCGCTGTTCATCATTCTCCCGCCGCTGCTGGGAACCCGGATCCTTGACCCGCTGAACGTCGTCATCGCCCTGACCATCTACGCCGTGGCGCTGCTGGTCCGGGCGGCCATGGACGCCTTCGATTCCGTGGACGACGACCTCCGGCAGGCGGCCGTGGCCATGGGCTACAAGCCCGCCGCCCGGTTCCTGCAGATCGACCTGCCGCTGTCCCTGCCAGTGATGTTCGCGGGTCTCCGCGTGGTGTCGGTGAGCAACATTTCGCTGGTGAGCGTGGCCGCCCTGCTGGGCGTCGGAAACCTGGGGATGCTGTTCACGGACGGGCTGCAGCGGAACTTCGTCACCGAGGTGGTGGTGGGGATTGTCGCCATCCTGCTGCTGGCCGTGGTGATGGACGCGCTGCTGGTCCTCCTTGAACGGGTCCTCACACCCTGGACCAGGGCAGGTTCCGTCAAGTCTGGCGCGAACGCCAAGTCCGGCGCCGAATTCACCGCCGACGCCAGGGTGCACGCGGGGGCGGGCTCATGAACATCTTCACGCAAACATTCGCCTGGCTCGCGGATCCAGCCCACTGGTCCGGCCCGGGCGGGATACCCGTCCGCCTGCTCGAGCACCTGCAGTACAGCTTCCTGGTCCTGATCATCGCCGCCGCCATCGCCGTCCCGGTGGGGCTCTACATCGGCCACACGGGCAGGGGCCGGGTGGTGGCCGTGGCCGTGGCCGGCGCCCTCCGCGCGCTGCCCACGCTGGGGCTCCTGGTGCTGTTCGCCCTCGTCGCCGGAAGCGGCCTCATGCCGCCGGTGTGGGCGCTGGTCATCCTCACGGTCCCGCCGCTGCTGGCCGGCACGTATGCCGGCATTTCCAGTGTGGACTCCAATGTGGTGGATGCCGCCCGCGCCATGGGCATGAAAGAGCTGCAGGTCCTGTTCGGCGTGGAGGTTCCGAATGGTCTCCTGGTGATGTTCGGCGGCATCCGCACGGCCGTGCTGCAGGTGATCGCCACAGTGTCGGTGGTGGCCTACCTTCCGCTCGGCGGCCTGGGGCGCTACCTGTTCGATGGACTGGTGCTCCAGGACTTCCCGCGGATGCTGGCAGGTTCGCTGCTCATCGCGGCGCTGGCGATCGTCGTCGACCTCGTCCTGGCGGCCGTGCAGCGGCTGGTCGTTTCACCGGGGCTGTCAGCACGTTCCAAGGGCGGCCGCAAGGCCGCCACCGATCTCTCGGCTGCCGCGCCCGCGGCGGCCGCTGTTCAAGGAGGCACCGCATGAAGTACCCCGTCCGCACGACTCTCACCCGCCGTGGCCTGGGCGGCCTCGCCGCCGGTGTCGGCGTCGCCCTTGCCCTGTCCGCCTGCAGCGGCGGCAATCCGCTGTCTTCCCCCTCCACGAGTGCAGCCGGCGGCGCCACCTCCGGCGGTTCACTCGTGGTCGGCTCGGCGGATTTCCCGGAAAGCCAGATCATCGCCGAGATCTATGCCGGTGCTTTGAACGCGGCCGGCGTCACCGCCACCACCAAGCCAAACATCGGCTCCCGGGAGATCTATTTCAAGGCCGTCCAGGACGGGTCGGTGGACGTCGTGCCGGACTACTCCGGCAACCTTCTGTCATTCGTCGACACCGAGGCAGCACAGGTGACCGCGGACGACGTGTACAAGGCGCTTCCGGGCAAGCTGCCGCAGGGACTCGCCGTGCTTGAGCCGTCCAAGGCCGAGGACAAGGACGCCATGGTGGTCACCAAAGCCACGGCGGAAAAGTACCAGCTGAAGACCATCGAGGACCTGGCCAAGGTCTGCAAGGACCTGACCATGGCCGCGCCCGCCACCTTCGAGACCCGGTCCTACGGGTTCCCGGGGCTCAAGAAGAACTACAACTGTGAACTCAAGGCGCTCAAGCCCTTCAGCGACGGCGGCGGCAACCTCACGCTGCAGGCGCTCCTGAGCGACGAGGTCCAGGTTGCCGACATTTTCACCACCACGCCGTCCATCGCGGACAATGACCTCGTTGTGCTGGAGGACCCGAAGAACAACTTCAAGGCCCAGCAGGTACTCCCGCTCTACAACGGCGCCAAGGTGACGGACAAGGCCAAGGAAGCGCTCAACAACGTCTCCAAGACCCTCACCACGGACGACCTGATCAACCTCAACCGTGCGGTGAGCGGAAGCCAGAAGCAGAACGCCAAGGACGCCGCTGCCGCGTGGCTCAAGGACAAGGGCATCGTCAAGTAGCCCGAACCCAACTGACTCGCAGTTGTTGTCGTTTTGAACCCCCAAAACGACAACAACTGCGAGCTACTTGGGCGGCGCCGCCCCGCCGGCCCGTTACGTCCCGGGTCGCCGCGTGTGGGGCACGTCTCCCCGGAAGTACATCCCGCTTGTGGCATATTTGATGAATGGCAGAATTCAAGCAGTCCACCAAGCTTCATAATGTCCTTTACGACATCCGTGGACCGATTCTTCAGGCCGCCCAGCAGATGGAGGCAGAGGGTCACCGGATCCTCAAACTGAACATCGGCAACCCCGCACCTTTCGGTTTTGAAGCGCCGGACGCGATCTTGGTGGACATGATCCGCCACCTGCCCCACGCCCAGGGATACAGCGATTCCCGCGGCATCTTCTCTGCCCGCACGGCCGTCTCGCAGTACTACCAGACCCGCGGCATCCAGAGCATTCATGTGGACGACATCTACCTGGGCAACGGCGTCAGCGAGCTCATCACCATGTCGCTGATGGCCCTGCTCGAAGAGGGCGACGAGATCCTGATCCCCACCCCGGACTATCCGCTGTGGACCGCCTCGGTGGCACTGGCCGGTGGCCGTCCGGTCCACTACCTCTGTGATGAGGAGTCCGGCTGGCAGCCCGATCTGGAGGACCTTGAGGCCAAGATCACCCCCCGCACCAAGGGCATCGTGGTCATCAACCCGAACAACCCCACCGGCGCCGTCTATCCGGAAAGCACGCTGCGCAAGATCGTGGCGCTGGCCGAAAAGCACGGGCTGGTGATTTTCGCCGACGAGATCTACGAGAAGATCCTCTACGAGGACGCCGTGCACGTGAACATGGCAGGCCTCACTGGCGACGACGTGCTGTGCCTGACCTTCAGCGGGCTCTCCAAGGCCTACCGCGTCTGTGGCTACCGGGCCGGGTGGATGGCCATCTCCGGCCCCAAGAAGGAAGCCGCGGACTACCTTGAAGGCATCAATCTGCTGGCCAACATGCGGCTCTGCGCCAACGTCCCGGCCCAGCACGCCATCCAAACTGCCCTGGGCGGATACCAGAGCATCAACGACCTCATCCTGCCCGGCGGCCGCCTGCTGGAACAGCGCAACAAGGCCTACGACATGCTCAACGCCATCCCGGGCGTCAGCACCCAGCAGGCGCGGGGAGCGCTTTACCTGTTCCCCAAGCTGGACCCTGAGGTCTACAGCATCCGGGACGACGAAAAGTTTGTCCTGGACCTGCTGAAGGAACAGAAGATCCTGGTTTCCCACGGCCGGGCGTTCAACTGGGTCCGGCCCGACCACTTCCGGATGGTGACGCTGCCCAACGTCAAGGACATCGAGGAAGCAATTGGCCGGATGGGAGACTTCCTCAGCAGGTATCAGGGGAACTAGCCTTTACCCACAGTCAACCGTGGAAAGAGGACCCGATGGCAGGCCTTGTGGAATTCACGAAGTTACCGTCCGAATCTTTGAAAGTCGGCAAGGGCTTCAAGCTGGCGGATGTTGATCCGGACGCGACCCTGGGCTATCCAGGGAACAAGGCCGACGGCGAGGTGCTCCTTGAGGAGCTGGACGCGAAGCTCGCGCAGCTCCAGGAGCAGCTGTTCGCCGAGTCCAGGTTTGGCGGTACCAAGCGTGTCCTGTTGATCCTGCAGGGCATGGACACTGCCGGCAAGGGCGGAATCACGAAGCACGTTCTGGGCGCCATGGATCCGCAGGGCGTCCAGTTCAAATCCTTCAAGGCCCCTACGCCCGAGGAAAAGGCCTACGACTTTCTCTGGCGGATCGAAAGGGAGGTCCCGGCCGCCGGGATGCTGGGGGTCTTTGACCGGTCCCATTACGAGGATGTCCTGATCCACCGGGTTCACCGCTGGGCGGACCCGAAGGAGCTTGAGCGCCGCTACCGGGCGATCAACGAGTTCGAAGCAAGGCAGGCGGCGGTGGGCACCAAGATCGTCAAGGTCATGCTGCACATCAGCAATGACGAGCAGAGAGCACGGCTCGTGGCCCGGCTGGACAATCCGGCCAAGCACTGGAAGTACAACACCGAGGACCTGAAACAGCGCGCCTTCTGGGACGATTACATGGCCGCCTACCAGGCAGCCTTCGATGCCACCACCACGGACTACGCGCCCTGGTACGTCGTGCCCGCCAGCAAGAAATGGTATGCGCGCATCGCGGTGCAGCAGCTATTGCTGGAGGGGCTCGGCGAGCTTGATCTGGAATGGCCCAAGGCCGAGTTCGATGTTGAAGCCGAGCGACGCCTCGTCGAGCGGTCCTGAACCGGACCTGGTCTCCGGCTAGATTCGCTGCCGCTCAGCTGTCCTTGCGGGCAGCAGCGAGCCGCTTTCTGGCGCCCTCCAGCCAATCCTCACAACGCCGGGCCAAAGCCTCGCCCCGTTCCCAGAGGGCCAAGGAATCCTCAAGGCTGGTACCGCCGGCCTCGAGCTTGGAGACCACGGCCACCAGCTGTTCCCGTGCTTCCTCGTAGCTGAGGGCATCGATGTCCGTAGGCAGTGCGGGGCCCGGCTGGGTTGCGCTGTCCGGCTCTGCGTTGCCTGACTGGTCTGTGCTGATGCTCGGGTCTGTCATGTTTCCTGGCCTGTCGTGTCGGTGGTGATGTCGTTGGGTGCTGGCGCCGGCGTGATTTAGGAGCCGGGTTACGGTGCGCCGGTGGATTCGGCGCCAAACCGCCCACCGGCCACCCGGACCGAGAGTGAGGTTCCCGCGGGGGCCTCGGACGGCTGGCGGACGACTGCGCCGCCGGACCCGGAAAGCTGCACCACGGCGTAACCGCGGTCCAGGGTCTGCTGCGGTGACAGGGCCCGGACCTGCGCCTGGAGGTGAACCAGCTGGTCGGAAGCCCTCGTGACGGCGGCGCTGATTGCCGCGGTGGACCGGCTGGCCAGCCGGTGCACATCTTCCGCGCGCGCCGTGATCATGCTCTCCGGTGCCGCGAGGACTGGACGGGACCGGACTGCCGCCAGCCGGTCCGTTTCCCGGGCCACCAGCATTGTCACGGAGCGGCGCAGCTGGGCTTCGGCCTGCCGGACCCGTGCGAGTTCTTCCGAGACCTCCGGAACGATGCGCTTGGCCGCATCCGTGGGCGTGGAGGCCCGGAGATCGGCGACGTCGTCCAGGATGGGCCGGTCCGCCTCGTGCCCGATCGCGCTGACCACCGGAGTCACCGCAGCCGCCACGGCGCGGATGAGTTCCTCGCTGCTGAACGGCAGCAGGTCCTCCAGTGCGCCGCCGCCACGGGCGATGACGATGACGTCAACCTCGGGACGGGCATCGAGTTCGCGCAGCGCCTTGACCATCTGCGACACGGCGGTGTTGCCCTGCACGGCGACCTCACGGATCTCGAATTCGACTGCCGGCCAGCGCAGGGCCGCGTTGCGCAGCACGTCCTTCTTGGCATCGGAATCGCGCCCGGTGATAAGCCCGATCCGGTGGGGGAGCAGCGGCAGGCGCTTTTTCCGCGACTCGGCAAACAGGCCTTCCCCGGCGAGGGCATGGCGCAGCCGTTCTATCCGTGCGAGGAGGTCGCCCAGTCCGACTGGGCGGATGTCCTTCACTGACATGTTGAGGCGCCCGGTCTTCAGCCAGAACTCAGCCTTGAGCAGGGCCACCACCCGGCTTCCGCGTTCAAGCGGCGTCTCCTGCCGGTCGAGCAATTTGGACCAGATGGAAGCCGGCAGGGAGATCTCGGCGTCGACATCCCGGAGGGTGAGGAACGCGCTGCCCCCACGCCTGTTCAGTTCGATGACCTGACCTTCAACCCATGCGGCCGGTGCGCGCTCGATGTGGGTCTTAAGCTTCTGGGAGAGCAAGTGCAGCGGCCAGGGGTTGTCCGGGCTGGTCTCGGCGGCCGTGGCCGGCACCGTGGTGGGCTCGCCCGCAGGCGCCGTGCCGGGTGCCGGGACGGTGGCGTTTTCAGCCATGTGCAGCCCCGGTGGCGGCGAATGCCAGTTGCATGGTCGCGGTCCTTTGCCTGTGGATGGTGCGTGCCGGTGGGTCAATCAACTCTATCCATAGCTCTATCACCGGGCTCCGACATTGCTAGTACCCGGCAACGTGATAAACGGCATTTTTCGAACGCCCTGCTTTTTCGATCGCGGGATGGCGCGCCTAGGATGGCAGTGTCCTCCCGACCAGCTAGGAATCCCTTGCGCTCATTTCTTGCGGCCTTGGCCGTCATCCTTGGTCTTCTCCTCTCCGCAGCCGCCGTTCCGGCCATCTGGGTGGAGCGCAACATCGTGCAGGAGGACGGCTTCGTTGCCCTGGCGGCACCACTCGGTAAGGATCCGGACTTCCAGAAGCGCCTCGCGACGGCCGCCGTCAACAGCATTGATACCGGCGGCGCCATCCCGGCGCAGGTGGCCGCGCTGGTCCGGCCGGTGCTGGAAAAGGCGGCAGCCTCCCTCACCGGCCTGCCTGAGTATCCGGCTGCCTGGGAAGAGACGCTGCGGAAGAGCCACCGCCTTAACTTCGCCGATCCGGCATCCCTGCCGCCCGAAGCGGATTCCAGCACCTCGCTGACCCTGGATGTGGCCCCCCTCGTCGCCCTCGCCGCCAAACAGATTTCCGCCCAGGTGGGTGTTCCGCTTGAAGCCCCGGGCCAGACGTTGGTCAACATTGGCCAGGCCAACCAGCGCCAGCTCGTTGAACGGGTTTCCGCTTACGCGCCGCTGGGATACAGCCTGGCCGTCGGTGCCGGGGTGGCATTCCTCCTGGCGCTCGTGACCGCCCGCCGGCGGTGGAAAGTCCTGGCCGGCACCGGAGTGGGCGCGCTGGCGCTTTCCGGGCTGTGGACGCTGGCGTCCCGTTGGGCCGCCGACGCCGTCATGGGCACCGCGAGCGGAAATGAAATGGCAGACCTGTTCAAGCAGGAGTTCGTGGCGGCTTCCGCTGCCGGGTTCGCATCCTGGACGCTGGCTGCGGCGATCGCCGGTGCAGCACTGATCGCGGCCGGCGTGCTGCTGAGGGTGGTCGGCGGTCCTGCCCGCAGGCGATGAGCCGCCCGGAGGGTTGCCGCCCAGCCGGTAGCATGGAGCAATGACTTCCTCCGCAGTTTCGCTTTCGATGCCAACCGTCCCGCGCCGGCGGCGCTCGCCGGAGGAAGTGCTCGCGGCGGCACCAGTCCCGGGCCCCAAGAAGGTTCTGCTGGCAGCCCCGCGCGGATACTGTGCAGGCGTGGACCGTGCCGTCATCGCCGTCGAAAAGGCCCTGCAGCACTACGGACCGCCCGTCTATGTCCGGAAACAGATCGTCCACAACGTCCACGTCGTCAGCTCCCTTGAGGAGCAGGGCGCCATCTTCGTGGACGAGACGGACGAAGTGCCCGAGGGTGCCCTGGTCATTTTCTCGGCCCACGGCGTGTCGCCGGCCGTGGTCCAGTCCGCGGAGGACCGCGGGCTGCGCACGATCGACGCAACCTGCCCCCTCGTGACCAAAGTCCACAAGGAGGCCGTCCGGTTCGCCAAGGACGATTTCGACATCCTCCTGATCGGCCACGACGGCCACGAAGAGGTTGAAGGAACGTCCGGCGAGGCCCCCGACCACATCCAGATCATCAACGGCCCCCACGAAGTGGACAAGGTGACCGTCCGGGACCCCGAAAAGGTCATCTGGCTTTCCCAGACCACCCTCAGCGTGGACGAGACCATGGAAACTGTCCGGCTGCTCAAGGAACGGTTCCCCACGCTGCAGGATCCGCCCAGCGACGACATTTGCTACGCCACGACCAACCGGCAGGTGGCCATCAAGAAGATCGCGCCCCAGGCGGATCTGGTGATAGTGGTGGGTTCGGCGAACTCCTCCAACTCCGTCCGCCTCGTGGAGGTGGCACTCGAGTACGGTGCCAAGGCGTCGTACCGTGTTGACTTCGCCAACGAGGTGGACGAGTCCTGGTTCGAGGGAGTTGCCACTGTGGGCGTCACCTCGGGCGCGTCCGTTCCGGAGGTCCTGGTCAAGGACGTGCTCCGCCTCCTGTCCGACTACGGTTACGACGCCGTCGAGGAGATTGTGACCGCAGAGGAAGACCTCCTCTTCTCCCTGCCCAAGGAACTCCGTGCCACGCTCAAGGAAGCCGGGGACGTGTCCCGCGCCCTCGGCGGACGCCGGTCGCGCTAGCAGCGCCAACCTGATCCCAACGCTTCCTCACGTCCTGCAGGTTTTTGGGCGACCCTTCCTCACGTCCTGCAGGCTTTTGGGCGACCCTTCCTCACCCGGCGTCGGCAGGTCTGGCCCGGCCCGGCTTCAGGTGCGGAAGCGTCGGGCCGGAAGCGACGGGATCTGCGGGAGCGTCGGGCCGGAAGCGACAGGATCTGAGGAAGCGTTTGAGTGGCCCGGAAAAGAACGACGCCGGAACTCACCTGGAGTTCCGGCGTCGTGCGTTTTGGTGCTTTAAGCGGCGTCCTCTTCCTCCACAGCCGCCCGCAGCTCGCCAGTTTGCAGTTCCGGGGCTGCGAGGGACCGGGGTGTGACCTGGACGGCCGGGGGCGTGACCAGCCCGCTGGTGTCCAGGGCATTGAGTTTCCGCGCGGTTGGGAGCACGCGTGCCTCCAGCGTCCCGACCATCGCGTTGTAGCGGTCCACCGAGCTTTTCAGGGAGGACCCCAGCTTGCCCACGTTGTCCCCGAGCGTGCCCATCCGCTCGTACAGCTGCCGGGCGAGTTCGAAGAGTTCCCGCGCACTGTCCGTGAGAACGTCCTGGCGCCACGTGAACGCCACGGACTTGAGCACCGCGAGCAGCGTGCCGGGGGAGGCCAGCACAACGTTCCTGGACAGTGCGTGGTCCAGGAGCGCAGGGTCGGCGGAGAGCGCGGCGGCGAGGATGGATTCGGCCGGGACAAAGCAGATCACCAGTTCCGGCGAGTTCCCGGAAATGTCCCAGTACTTCTTGGTGCTGAGGGCGTCCACATGGGTCTTCAGTGCTTTGGCGTGCGCCGCCAGGAGGTTTTGCCGCGCTGCCTGGCTGAGCCCGGGCTTGTCACTGGCAGACTGTCCCAGCTCCTGCGCCTCCAGGTAGGCGGACAGCGGGACCTTGGCGTCGACAACGAGCTGCTTGTCGCCCGGCAGCTGGACCACAAGGTCCGGGCGGACGGCGGCCTCGGCGCCAGATGTGCCGTGGTGCTGCTCATGGAAGTCGACGTGCCGCATCATGCCGGCCGCCTCCACAACACGGCGCAGCTGCACTTCGCCCCACTGGCCGCGGGCGCTGTTTGAGCGGAGCGCCGACTCAAGCGCATGCGTGGACCGCATCAGCTGCTCGTCCGTGAGGCGGGCTTCCTGCAGCTGCTGGGCCAGCTGCCCGTACTGTTCAAGCCGGTCCCGTTCCAGCAGGGATACCTGCTGCTGGACCGCCGTCAGTTTCTCAGCCACCGGCGCCAGTGCCCGCAGGACACTGGCGTCCTGATCGCGCGTCATTCCCAGGTCCCGGTTCTGGGCGGACAGGAGCTTCCGCTCGGCATCCGCGGCAGCATACTGGGCGCTCACCTCTGAAAGCCGCGCCGAAACGCCGTCGAAATCCGCCTCCAGGGCGGTGCTCCGGCGGCGCAACACCACGTACACCGCGCCGGCGCCGGACACGGCGCCCAGCAACAGCATTAAAAGGGCCAGAATGACTGCAAAAGGTTCCATGCCTTCACTGTGGCACGGGGCTGTGACATTTATTGGAAAGGCAACACCCGCCGGCTGAGTGGCCGGCGGCGTGGGCGCCGGCAGTGGGCGCCGGCAGGGGATGGCCGCACGGCATGGGGGCCGAACGGGTAGAATCAATGTCCGTGGCTCTTACTATTGGCATCGTCGGACTGCCCAACGTCGGCAAATCAACACTTTTCAACGCACTGACCCGCAACCAGGTCCTGGCCGCGAACTATCCGTTCGCCACCATCGAACCCAATGTCGGCGTCGTGAACCTGCCGGATCCCCGGCTGGCGAAGCTGGCGGCCATTTTCGGATCCCAGCGGCTGCTTCCCGCCCCCGTGTCCTTCGTGGACATTGCCGGGATCGTGAAGGGCGCGTCGGAAGGCGAAGGCCTGGGCAACAAGTTCCTTGCCAACATCCGCGAGGCCGAGGCCATCGCGCAGGTTGTCCGTGTGTTCGATGACCCCGACGTTATTCACGTCGACGGCAAGGTGGACCCCCGCTCCGACATGGAGACCATCAACACCGAGCTGATCCTGGCCGACCTTCAGACCATTGAAAATGCCATTCCCCGGATCGAAAAAGAAGTAAAGATCAAGAAGCGTGAGGCCGCCGAGCTGGCGGCCATCAAGGCGGCCCAGGCCGTCCTGGAGCGTGGCGACACCATCTTCTCCTCGATCAAGAGCGACAAACTGGAGATGGGGCACCTCAAGGAACTCGGCCTCCTGACCGCCAAGCCGTTCATCTATGTCTTCAACGCCGACGAAGCGATCCTGGGCAGCCCGGAGAAACAGGAGGAGCTGCGTGCCCTCGTCGCTCCCGCGGATGCCGTCTTCCTTGACGCCAAGCTCGAGTCCGACCTCGTCGAGCTGGATGAGGAAGAAGCGCGCGAGATGCTGGAGATGAACGGGCAGGACGAATCCGGGCTGGACCAGCTGGCCCGCGTCGGCTTCCACACCCTCGGGCTGCAGACCTACCTGACGGCAGGACCCAAGGAAACACGAGCCTGGACCATCCACCAGGGCGACACCGCGCCTCAGGCCGCCGGCGTCATCCACTCGGACTTCCAGCGCGGCTTCATCAAGGCTGAGGTTGTCTCCTTCAATGACCTCATCGACGCCGGTTCCATGGCGGAGGCCAAATCGCGCGGCAAGGTCCGCATCGAAGGCAAGGAATACGTGATGGCCGACGGCGATGTGGTGGAGTTCCGCTTCAACGTGTGAGTTTCCGCTGAGCTACTCAGTGATTGAGTATTAACGGCAAAAAGCCCCGATCCCTTGGATCGGGGCTTTTTCTGTGATTGGTGCTTCTACCCTCCGGGCAACACGGCGTCAAGGAAAAGCACAGTTGATCTTTCGCCCGGCAACAGCTTGGTTGCATCTCGATAACAACCTTTACTGAGGGACAACTTTCGGACCGCAGGCGGCGGGTTCGGGTCTAGGCTTCTTGTCATGTGAGACTCGCCACATCTCACTGGGGGGATGTAGCGGGTCTGGCCGGCGCCCACAGCGCAGGTCTTTTCCACACTCACAGAAACATAGGAGGCGGAATGCGATTCAGTCGTATTTCCAAAGCAGTAGGCGTTGCAGCCGCGGCTGCACTGGCGCTCAGCGCCTGCGCGAGCACCAACGGCGGGACAACCCCGTCCAGTAATGCGGCCGGCAAGCAGGGGGGAACAGCCACTGTAGTTGAGGTCAACGCGTTCAACACCTTCAACCCCAACACGGCCGACGGCAACACTGACATCAACTCGAAGGTCAGTTACGCCACACACTCCGGGTTCTACTACATCGATAACCAGCTGAACGTCGTCCACAATGACAAGTTCGGCAAGATGGAAAAGACGTCTGACAGTCCGCTGACCGTCAAGTACACCATCAACGAAGGTGTGAAGTGGTCCGACGGCACACCCGTCACCGCAGCGGACCTGCTCCTGCAGTGGGCGGCCTTCTCCGGGTACTACAACGACGCCGACGCCGACGGCAAGACGGGAACGTCCTACTTCTCCTACGCCGGCGACCCCACGGGTCTCGCGCTCACCGATTTCCCCGAAATCGGCGACAACAACCGCTCCATGACCATCAAGTACTCCAAGCCGTTCGCTGACTGGGAGATCGCGCTGGGCGGACCGGGCATTGACATCCCGGCCCACGTCCTGGCCAAGAAGGCCGGCCTGGCAGACACGCAGGCGTTCATTGACCACCTCAAGGCACTGCCTCGCGGCGACGCCAAGTCGCCCAAGACCGCCGATGCCAAGCTCAAGGCCATGTCCGACCTGTGGAACACCGGCTTCGACTCCAAGACCCTGCCGAGTGACCCGAGCCTGTTCCTCTCCAACGGCCCGTTCGTTGTCCAGAGCATCAACCAGGATCAGTCCCTGACCATGGTCCGCAACAAGGACTACAACTGGGGCCCCGAGGCCAAGCTGGACGAAATCACCGTCCGCTACATCGGTTCCTCCCCGGCCCAGGTCCAGGCGCTGAAGAACGGCGAAGCCGACATCATCGCCCCGCAAGCTTCGGCTGACACCCTCGACCAGCTCAAGGCACTCGAGAGCCAGGGCGTTACGGTGGACCAGGGCAACCAGCTCTCCTACGACCACATCGACCTGAACTACTCGGGTCCGCTCGCGGACAAGAACGTCCGTGAGGCGTTCATGAAGACGGTTCCGCGCAAGGACATCGTGGACAAGATCATCAAGAAGCTCGACGCGCAGGCCAAGCCCCTGGACTCGCAGCTGTTCGTTCCCGCGCAGCCCGCCTATGACGCTTCGGTGCAGGGCAACGGCTCCTCGGCCTACCAGGACGCGGACGTTGACGGTGCCAAGAAGCTCCTGAACGGCGCCACCCCTGAGATCCGCATCATGTACAACAAGGACAACCCCAACCGTGTGGACGCGTTCTCGCTCATCCGCGAGTCCGCAACCAAGGCCGGCTTCAAGATCGTCGACGGCGGACTTGGTGCCTCTGACTGGGGCAAGGCGCTCGGCAAGGGCGGCTACGACGCCACGATCTTCGGCTGGATCAACCCGGGCGTCGGAGTCTCCGGCGTGCCGCAGATCTTCCGCACCGGCAACGGGTCCAACTTCAACAAGTTCAGCGATCCGGAAGCCGACAAGCTGATGGACGAACTCATTGTCACGACCGACCGCAGCAAGCAGGACGACCTCATCAAGCAGATCGACAAGAAGATCTGGGACTCTGCCTACGGCCTCCCGCTGTTCCAGTCCGTTGGTGTTGACGCCTACAGTGACCGCATCACCGGTGTGAAGTTCATGCCGAACCAGACGGGCGTCTGGTGGAACTTCTGGGAGTGGGCCGAGAAGTAAGCCCGTGCCCCGAAGTGCAGCAAGCTAGGTGAGGCGCCGGGACCATGCACCACGGTCCCGGCGCCTTGCAGCGCCATCTCCCGGCAGTGCCTGTGTTGGCAGCACAAGCAGTAAGGCGCCGCCAAACCTGCGACCGGTCCGGGCAATCCCTGGGCCCGAATCCTGAGGTTCTATCACAATGGTGACCTACATAGTCCGGCGCCTAGTCACCGCCGCACTCATCCTTTTGGGCGCATCGTTCCTGGTGTATCTGCTGACCGCCGCATCAGGCGATCCACTCGCAGAGTTCCGCGCCAGCAGCGCGCCGAACAAGCAGCAGCTCATGGACTCGAGGTCCGCGCTGCTGGACCTCGATACGCCGGCCCCGGTGAGGTATTTCAAGTGGCTCGGCGGCGCAGCCCAGTGCATCGTGCCCTTCGCCGGTTCCTGCAACCTCGGCAAGAACATCGCCGGGCAGCCCATTACGGACGCGCTGGGCCACGCTCTCATCCAAACACTCACGCTCGTGACAGGGGCCGCCGTCCTGGCCATCCTCGTGGGCATCACGTTGGGCATCATCACCGCCCTGCGCCAATACAGCACCCTGGATTACGGCGTCACCTTCATGGCGTTCCTGTTCTTCTCCCTGCCGATCTTCTGGGTCGCCGTCCTGCTCAAGGAATTCGGCGCCATCGGCTTCAACAACTTCCTCCGGAATCCGGAGATTCCGCTGCCTGTCTCCCTCGGCGTCGGGGCGGTATTCGGCGTCGTGGCAGTGATCGTGGCAGGCGGGGACGCCCGGCGCAGGGCACTGACCGGCGGCATCGTTTTTGCGGTCGTCGCCGCCGTCCTCGTCTACTTCTCCGTGACCCAGTGGTTCAAGACCCCAGGCCTGGGCCCGGTGGTCATCGCCATCGCGGGGGTGGGCATCGCCTTTGCCGTGACCCTGCTGACCGCAGGCCTGCGGAACCGCAAAGCACTGCAGTCCGCACTGATTGCCGTGGGCGTGGGAGTGGTTCTCTATTTCGTGATCCAGCCGCTGCTGAACCAGGCAACGTTCCTCATGGTGGTGCTGCTGGCCATCGCTGCGGTCCTGGTCGGGGTGGCCATCGGCTACTTCATGGGCGGCTACGACCGCGGACAGTCCATGCGTGCCGCCGCCCTTACGTCCTTCCTCGTGGGCTTCCTCGTCTTCCTGGACCGCTTCATGCAGGCCTGGCCCGCGTACTTCAACAACAGCAGGGTCCGGGGACGGCCCATCGCCACCATCGGCGCCGGCACACCGAACATCGAGGGTGATTTCTGGATCCTGGGGATTGACTCCTTCACCCACCTCATCCTTCCCACCACCGCGCTCATTCTCATCTCCCTTGCTGGCTACACACGGTTTACCCGGGCCTCCATGCTGGAAATCATGAACATGGACTACATCCGGACGGCGCGTGCCAAAGGACTTTCGGAACGGACCGTGGTGATGCGCCACGCCTTCCGCAACGCCCTGATTCCGGTGGCCACCATCGTCGCGTTCGACATTGGCGGCCTTATTGGCGGCGCGGTCATCACCGAGACGGTCTTCTCCGTGCGGGGCATGGGGTTCCTGTTTCTCGACGGCATTCAGCACGTTGACCCGAACCCCGTCATGGGCGTCTTCGTTTGCGTCGCCATCACGGCCATGGCGTTCAACCTCATCGCGGACCTCGCCTACTCCGCACTGGATCCACGAGTAAGGGTGAAAGCATGAGCCAGCCCAGCCAGCAGGATGAAATCATGGCCGAGCAGGCCGGCCTGCGGCAGGAAGCCGCCGGTATCGAGCCTGTTTCCGAAGCCCGGGGCCTGAGCCAGGGCCAGATTGTCCTCAAGCGCTTCCTTGGCCACTCCGGCGCCATCGTCGGCCTTGCCGTCTTCGCCATCATTTTCGTCATGGCCTTCACGTCCGTCGGCTACGCCGGAATCCCCGGCTGGTGGAAGTACACGCACGAAGACGTCTCGCCGCTGCTCAACGACGGCACTCCCACGGCTTCACTGTGGCCCCTGGCCTGGGGGGAGCATCCCTTCGGGCAGGACCGGATCGGGCGCGACCTGTTCGCCATGACCATGCGCGGTGCCCAGCAGTCCATCACGATCATGGTGGTCATCGGCCTCATCGCCGGCCTCATCGGTGTGGTGGTCGGCGCACTGTCCGGCTACTTCCGGGGCTGGATGGAAGCCGTCCTGATGAGGCTCACAGACGTCATCATCATCGTCCCGGCGCTGCTGCTCGCCGCGGTCATGGCGCAGCTGGCAGGACGCCGGGATGAAGGCAGTTGGTTTGCGGCCTTCGCCAGCAGCAACGGTGTCCTCGCACTCGGCATCTTCCTCGGGCTGATCAGCTGGGTGGGCCTGGCGCGGCTCATGCGCGGCGAGTTCCTCACCCTGCGGGAGCGCGAGTTCGTCGACGCAGCGCGGATTTCCGGTGCCAGCAACGCCCGGATCATCTTCAAGCACATCCTGCCCAACGCTGTGGGCGTGCTGATCGTCAACGTCACCCTCACCATGTCGGCGGCGATCCTGACCGAAACGGCCCTCAGCTACCTGGGCGTGGGCGTCAAATCCCCGGACACCTCGCTGGGCCTGCTCATCTCGCAGAACCAGGAAGCCTTTGCCACCCGCCCCTGGCTGTTCTGGTTCCCCGGCCTGTTCATCGTCCTCATCTGCCTGAGCATCAACTTCATTGGTGACGGCCTGCGTGACGCCTTCGACCCGCGGCAAAAGAAGTTCAACGCCAAGAAGGCCAGGGACGCCGGGGCAACAGTTCCGGAAGCCACGCCGGTGACTGCCCTGGACAGCAAGGCTGATGACGGCCGGACCGCCGGCGGGGACAGGGGAGCCTGAGGTGCTGCTGCGACGCCGCGGGCGGGTGCAGCGCGCTGCCTGCCTACAGGACGGCCACGCTCCAGTAGCTAAGCCCGACGAGGACCAGGGCTGCCGCAGTTTCCCGCCAGCGGAATCTCACGCTGACCGGAGTGGTCTCGGCTGCCCCGGCATCGAGGAGCCCGGATTCGACCAGCTGCTGCCAGCGTCCGCGGACCAGCTGCGCGGCCTGCCCCGAGTCGGTGCTCTTCAGATCGCCCGGGCGGACGGAATTTCCGGGCCCGTACGTGCTGTCCGGCAGTCCCCGGAGGTCCTCCGGGCGGGCGTTGCGTCCGCCCCAGATGCCGGGGGCGGGAGCCGCCCAGGCCCCGTAGCTTCGGCCGGGCGTGATGAGGGTCAGCGCGTAGCGTGTGTCCACCTGCACCAGCGCCGCCCACGGCACCGTGATGGAGCGGAACGGATTTTCAATGGTGACGCCGTCATCGTGGACAACCACCGCCGGACGCCAAAACAGCAGCCAGCCCAGGTAGGCGATGAGCAGCAGCGGCCCGGCACCGGCCAGGGCGGGGACTCCGCCCGCCGTGACCAGGCCGGCCAGCCCGGCGGCCGCCACGAACCACGAAAATCCGGCAAACCATTTGTTGGTGCGCGCTTTGAAGATTGCGGCGTTTCCGGCATGCGGCACAGTGCTCATGCCCCCAATAATTCAGTATTCCCGGCCGCAGCACTAATCTCAGCTGCCTTGCTGGCCGGGGTGGAAGGAAAACCCCAACATGTCTGACTACATCAGCCCTGACCGCCCGTCGTCGGACCCGCTGGAGCCGGACTCCATCGAGCCCGGCGCCGGAAGGCGGAGGGCGGACGGGAAGGGTTCCGTCGTCCTGGAAGTGCGCGACCTCAGCGTCGACTTCGGGGTGGAAAAGAAGTGGGTTCCGGCCGCCGTCGGACTTAACTATGAGGTCCGGGCCGGCGAGGTCCTGGCCATCGTGGGCGAGTCCGGCTCAGGCAAGAGCGCCAGTTCCATGGCATTGCTCGGCCTGCTGCCCGGCAACAGCAGGGTGTCCGGGAGCGTCAGGCTCTCCGGCAAGGAGCTGCTGGGCGCGGATGCGGGCAACATCCGCAGCGTCCGCGGCAAGGATGTTGCCGTCATCTTCCAGGAGCCCATGACGGCGCTGAACCCGGTCTACACGGTGGGTGCGCAGATCGTCGAGACGGTGCGGCTTCATAACGAGGTCTCACCGGACCAGGCCAAGGAGCGCGCGCTGCGGATGCTGGAGCTGGTGGAGCTTCCCGATCCGGTGAAGGCGTTCAAGTCCTATCCGCACCAGCTCTCCGGCGGCCAGAGGCAGCGTGCCATGATTGCCCAGTCGCTGTCCTGCGATCCCAAACTGCTGATCGCTGACGAGCCCACCACCGCCCTGGACGTCACGGTGCAGGCGGAAATCCTGGACCTGATGAGGAACCTGCGCAACAAGCTGGACAGCGCCATCGTCCTGATCACCCATGACATGGGCGTCGTGGCGGACCTGGCTGACCGGATCGCCGTTATGCGCAAGGGGCTGATCGTGGAGACCGGCACCGCCGAGCAGATCTTCCACAACCCGCAGCACCCGTACACGCAGGCGCTGCTGGCGGCAGTGCCGCACCTCGGGCAGGGCGGAACCGACGCCGCGCCGGACGTGGACGTGACAGCAGCGCTGGCAGCGGCCACCCACGCCGAGCTTGAGTCCGTGGACCACGACGAACTGGTCCGCCGCGAGCGGGAGAACGCTGCAGCCCTGGCGGCTGCCGAATCAAGGGGACCCGTGGGGGAGCCGGTCCTGGAGCTTACCGACGTCGCCATCGAGTACCCGAAGCAGGGCCGTGTGCCCGCCTTCCGCGCCGTCGAGGGTGCCAACCTGACCATCCATCCCGGCCAGGTGGTGGGACTCGTGGGGGAGTCCGGGTCGGGCAAGACCACCATCGGGCGCGCCGCCGTCGGACTGCTGCCCGTGGCTGCCGGAACGATGCGCGTGGTGGGGCAGGACATCTCCGCAGCGAAGAAAAACGGCAAACAGCTGCACCAGGTCCGGCGCCACATCGGCATGGTGTTCCAGGACCCGTCCTCGTCCCTGAACCCGCGCCTGCCCATCGGTGAAAGCATCGGCGAGCCGATGTTCCTTGCCGGCGTCGCGAAGGGCGCCGACCTGCAGAAGCGCATCGAGGCGCTGCTGGACCAGGTGGAGCTGCCGCGGAACTACCGGAACAGGTACCCGCACGAGCTGTCCGGCGGGCAGAAACAGCGCGTCGGCATCGCCCGGGCACTGTCGCTCAAGCCGAAGCTGATGGTGGCGGACGAGCCAACATCGGCACTGGACGTGTCCGTGCAGGCCAAGGTCCTGGAGCTGTTCCAGAACCTCCAGCGCGAGCTCGGCTTCGCCTGCCTTTTCGTTACCCACGACCTCGCCGTCGTGGACGTGCTGGCAGACCGCATCTGCGTCATGCAGCGCGGCCGGATCGTGGAGCAGGGCACCCGCGACCAGATCCTGCGCAACCCGCAGGAGGCCTACACGCAGAGGCTGCTTGCCGCCGTGCCGCTGCCGGATCCGGAAAAGCAGCGCGAGCGCCGGGAACTGCGGGCGCAGCTGCTGGCCACCGGAACGGAGTAGCCGGAGGAGTTGTGGGAGAGTCCGGTCCAGGAGTGAGTTGCATCATAATCGGGGCATGATACCAGCGGGTAACTTGTGCCGTTAAATCGTCCGGCGTGTCCAACACCATTCGGTCACGGTTTGGCAACGGCGTATCACTATTTGGACGGTTTGCGGTTAGGCTACATGCTTGTGTTGCCCACGTCACAGATCACCTCTGTGTCCTGGGCTTCGGGGATATACACAGTCCCCACCAATCTCTCCCACAAACTCCTAGGAGGCGGAATGCGTTTTGCGCGCACTTCCAAAGCATTGGGCATGGTGGCCATCGCTGCCCTGGCCCTGTCCGCTTGCGGTGCCGGAGGCGGCACCAGCAACGGTTCCGGCAACGCTGCCGGAGATCCCAACAAAGTCATCACGGCCTACAGCAACGAGCCGCAGAACGCGCTGCTGCCGGCCAACACCAACGAGGTCTACGGCGGCCGCGTCGTGGAACTGCTGTACGAAGGCCTCCGCGCCTACGACCCCAACGGCAAGCCAATCAACGCCTTGGCTGAATCCATCGAATCCCCGGACGGCCAGAACTACACCATCAAGGTCAAGAAGGGCACCAAGTTCACCAACGGCGAGGAAGTTACTGCAAAGAGCTTCGTAGACGCCTGGAACTTCGCTGCATTGAGCACCAACCTGCAGAACAACGGCACATTCTTCGAATCGGTCGAAGGGTACGCCGACGTCAGTGCCGTCAAGACCGAAAAGGGCGCCGACGGCAAGGACAAGGATGTTCCTGCGCCCACCGCCAAGACCATGTCCGGCCTGGTCCTGAAGGATGATTCCACCATCCAGGTCAAGCTCAGCCAGCCCGAGGCTGACTGGCCCCTCCGCCTCGGCTACTCGGCGTTCTACCCGCTTCCCTCCGAGGCCATCAAGGACCCCAAGAAGTTCGGTGAGGACCCCGTCGGCAACGGCCCGTACAAGCTCGCCAAGGAGGGTGCCTGGGTCCATGACCAGTCCATCTCCCTGGTCAAGAACGGGGATTACAGCGGCCCCCGCGCGGCCAAGAACGGCGGCGTGACCTTCAAGTTCTACACCGACCCGGGCCCCGCCTACACGGACATCCAGGCCAACAACCTTGACGTGACGGACGTGCTCCCCACCAACGCGCTGCGGACGTACGAGACCGACTTCCCGGAAAACCACCTGAACAAGGCCTACGCCGGCAACGCCACGCTGAACATTCCGGTCTACAACCCCAACTTCCAGGGCGAGGCCGGCAAGCTGCGTCGCCAGGCACTGTCCATGGCGATCAACCGCGACGAGATCACCAAGGTGATCTTTAACGGCACCCGCATCCCGGCCAAGGACTTCACCGCTCCGGTCATCGACGGCTACAACGAGAATGTCACCGGCTCCGAGGTCCTGAAGTTCGACGCCGCCAAGGCCAAGGAAGTCTGGGCCAAGGCTGAGGCCATCAAGCCCTACGACGCCTCCAAGCCCCTTCAGCTCGCCTACAACACCGACGGCGGCAACAAGGAATGGATCGACGCGGTCGCCAACAACATCAAGAACAACCTCGGCATCCAGGCCGAGGGCCAGCCGTTCGCGAAGTTCGCCGAGATCCTCAACCTGCGCAAGGGCAAGACCCTCCCGGGGCTGACCCGTGCCGGATGGCAGGCAGACTACCCGTCGCTGTACAACTTCCTCGGCCCGCTCCTGAAGACCGGCTCCAGCTCGAACTACGAGGGCTACTCGAACCCTGAGTTCGACAAGCTCCTCACGGAAGGCCTGGGCGCGAAGTCCACGGATGACGCCAACAAGAAGTTCACCCAGGCGCAGGAGGTCCTCTTCAAGGACCTGCCCAACCTGCCGCTTTGGTACCAGGCCCGCCAGGCCGTGTGGAGCCAGAACGTCACCAACGTGGACAGCGGCTGGAACGGCGTGCTCCAGTACTACAACATCACCGCCAAGTAGTTCCTGGAAACACCCACATCAGTCGGTTCATGGGGGTCCGGCCACACACGCCGGGCCCCCATGGCCGTGAACCAGCATGAAAGCTGTCCCATGAATCCCCAATTTCAATTCCCCGGGGAGGAACTGCTGTGATCCAGTACGTCCTCCGCCGGCTGGTGCAGGTTATTCCCGTATTTGTCGGGACCACCCTGCTCGTCTACTACATGGTGTTCGCCCTTCCCGGCGACCCCATCGCCGCCCTCTTCGGCGACAGGCAGCCCAACCCTGCCGTCATCGCTGCCCTGCGGCAGCAGTACAACCTTGATGAACCGTTCTGGGTCCAATACGGTTTGTTCCTGAAGAACCTGTTTACCTTCAATCTCGGCAACGACTTCACCGGGCAGCCCATCGCTGCCACGCTGGCACGGGTCTTCCCCGTGACAGCGATGCTGGCCGTCGAAGCCCTCGTCATCCAGGGCGTCTTCGGCGTAGCCGCGGGCCTCTTCGCCGGCCTGCGCAAGGGCAAGCTCTTCGATTCCACGGTGCTCATTGCCTCCCTGGTGGTTATCGCTGTCCCGACGTTCGTGCTCGGCTTCGTGCTGCAGCTGGTGGTCGGTGTGCAGCTGGGATGGGCCAAACCCACTGTGGGATCAGACGTCTCCTGGGGGACGCTGCTGCTCCCGGCATTTGTCCTCGGCCTGGTGTCCTTTGCCTACGTTCTCCGGCTCACCCGGGCGTCCGTCATCGAGAACATGAACGCCGACTACGTCCGGACGGCCACGGCCAAGGGCCTCTCGAGGCCCCGCGTCGTCCTGGCGCACATCCTGCGGAACTCGATGATACCCGTGGCCACATACCTCGGCGCCAACCTGGGCGCGCTGATGGGCGGCGCCATCGTCACCGAAGGCATCTTCAACGTGCCCGGCGTCGGGCAGAAGCTGTACCAGGCCATTTTGCGCAGCGAAGGCCCCACCATCGTCGCGATCGTCAGCGTGTTTGTGCTCATCTTCGTGGTGGCGAACCTGCTGGTGGACCTGCTCTATGCCTGGCTCGACCCGAGGATCCGCTATGACAAGTAACTACAAGGCAGAGCACTACGTCGCACCCATCGACGAAACGCCGCTGCTCGCCACCGACTCCGTCAAGACGGACCAGGCCCCCCTGAGCCTGTGGGCCGAGGCATGGCGAAAGCTGCGCCGACGCCCGCTGTTCATCGTGTCATCACTGCTGATCGTGCTGCTGGTGGTCATTGCGCTCTTCCCGGGTCTTTTCACCCAGGTTGCGCCCAACGACAACTGCGACCTGCAGTTCTCCGACGGGGCGCCGCAGGCCGGCCATCCGTTCGGCTACACCTTCCAGGGCTGCGATGTCTTCTCGCGCGTTGTCCACGGAACGCAGGCGTCACTGTCGGTAGGCGTGCTGTCAGTCATTTTCGTGCTGATCATCGGCGTGACGCTCGGTGCGCTGGCCGGCTTCTTTGGCGGTTGGCTCGACGCCGTCATTGCCCGCCTCGGCGACATTTTCTTCGCGCTGCCGCTGGTCCTGGGCGCGCTCGTGATCACGCAGCTGCCTTTCTTCAAGGACAACAAGAGCGTCTGGACCGTGGTCATGGTGATCGTGCTCCTGGCCTGGCCCCAAATGGCCCGCATCACCCGCGGCGCCGTCATTGAGGTCCGGAACGCCGACTTCGTGACCGCCGCGCGTTCCCTCGGCGTTTCCAGGATGGGGTCGCTGCTCCGGCACGTGCTGCCGAACGCCCTTGCCCCCATCATTGTGCTCGCCACCATGGAACTCGGTGTGTTCATCGTGGCCGAGGCCACTCTGTCCTTCCTGGGCATCGGCCTGCCCGGCAGCGTCATGTCCTGGGGCAATGACATCGCCGCGGCCCAGTCCTCACTGCGGACCAATCCTGCCGTCCTGCTGTACCCCGCAACGGCGCTGTCCATCACCGTGTTGAGCTTCATCATGCTGGGCGATGCCCTCCGCGATGCGCTCGACCCGAAGAGCCGTCAACGATGAAGGTGCCACTCATGACAACTTCCAAGATCAGCGTCAGCGAAGCGGGCGCAGCGGATGTGAAGCCCCTGCTGGAAATCAGGGACCTCGCCATTTCCTTCGCCACCAGCGGCGGCGAGGTGCAGGCGGTGCGCAACGCGCACCTGACCATCATGCCCGGGGAGACGGTCGCCATCGTGGGCGAGTCCGGTTCCGGAAAGTCGACGACGGCGCTCGCCGCCATCGGCCTGCTGCCCGCGAACGGCCGGGTCTCCGGTGGCCAGATCCTGCTCGACGGAGAGGACATCGCCCACGCGCCGGAGAAGCGAATGATCGAGCTCCGGGGCAACACCATCGGCATGGTTCCGCAGGACCCGATGTCCAACCTGAACCCGGTATGGAAAATCGGCTACCAGGTCCGCGAAACGCTGCGGGCGAACGGCCGCCCCGCCGGGCCCGACGACGTCGCCAAGGTCCTTGCCGAGGCGGGACTTCCGGACGCGCACCGGAGGGCAAAGCAGTACCCGCACGAGTTCTCCGGCGGCATGCGCCAGCGGGCGCTTATCGCCATCGGCCTGTCCTGCCAGCCGCGGCTGCTCATTGCCGATGAACCGACCTCCGCCCTGGACGTCACGGTCCAGCGGCAGATCCTGGATCACCTGGAGAAGATGACCACCGAGCTTGGCACATCCGTGCTGCTCATCACCCACGACCTTGGCCTCGCCGCGGAACGCGCCGACAAGGTGGTGGTGATGTACCGGGGCAACGTGGTGGAGGCCGGGCCATCCCTGGAACTCCTCCGAAACCCGCAGCACCCGTATACGCAGCGACTGGTGGCCTCGGCGCCGTCGCTGGCGTCGCGCCGCATCCAGGTGGCCAAGGAACTGGGCGTGGACTCCGATGAGCTCCTTGCCCCGGCTGAGGCCCCATCCGGGGTCCCGGCACAGCAGGACAAGCCGGCGGAAGTCCTGCGCGTCGAGAATCTCAGCAAGGTCTTCAAGCTGCGGTCCGGCATCGGGCGCTCCACTGACTTCACGGCGGTGGATTCCGTGTCCTTCGGCGTAAAGCGGGGCACCACGACGGCGATCGTGGGCGAGTCCGGTTCCGGCAAATCCACGGTGGCCCAGATGGTGCTGAACCTCCTGCCGCCGACGTCCGGCAGGATCGTGTTCGACGGCGTGGATACCGCCACGCTGAACAGCAGGGAGATCTTTGCGTTCCGCCGGCGCGTGCAGCCGATCTTCCAGGACCCCTACGGTTCCCTCGACCCGATGTACAACATCTTCAGGACCATCGAAGAGCCTCTGCGGACCCACAAGGTGGGCAACAGGGCAAGCCGCGAAAAGAAGGTCCGCGAGCTGCTGGACCAGGTGGCACTGCCGCAGTCCACCATGCAGCGGTACCCGAACGAGCTCTCCGGCGGCCAGCGCCAGCGCGTGGCAATTGCCCGCGCCCTCGCATTGGATCCGGAGGTCATCATCTGTGACGAAGCGGTGTCCGCGCTGGATGTGCTGGTGCAGGCGCAGGTACTGAACCTGCTCGCGGACCTGCAGGCCAACCTGGGGCTGACGTACCTGTTCATCACGCACGACCTCGCCGTGGTCCGGCAGATCGCCGACCACGTCTGCGTGATGGAAAAGGGCAGGCTGGTGGAGACGGGGGCGACCGACGACGTTTTCGACGCCCCGCAGCAGGAATACACCAAGGCGCTGCTCAACGCCATCCCCGGGGCCAGCCTGATGCTTCCCCCGGAAGTCGCCACGGCGTAGCCCAGGGCAGCTAAGAACAGGAGCCGGTTTCCACCCGCGGTGGATACCGGCTCCTGTTCTTTTAACGGAAATGCCCAAATGACAGCTAGGACAGGGCAAGCCCCAGCGCGGCGAGCCTGTCACCCAGCAGCGCGCCCAGGGCGCGGTGCCCCTCGCCGTTCATGTGGACGCTGTCCTTGAGCTGCGACTCCAGCCCGTAGCGGGTGAGCCAGTCCCCGACACTGACGAACGGAATGCCATGGTCCGCGGCGACGGTTCCCAGCAGTGCGTCAACCTCGGCGCGCCGGACGCCGCCGTGCTCCGCTCCTTTGCCCAGGGTTCCCACCATGGCCAGCTTCGCGCCAGGGTAGCGCTGCTTGATCGTGGTGATCAGCCGGTCTGCGTTGGCCGAGATCTGCTCGTTGCTGGCCCCTTGCTTCGCATCGTTTCCGCCGCCTTCGATGAGCACCAGCGGGGGAAACCCGTAGGGCAGGTGCCAGTCGCCGCGCTGCAGGGCATCGACGTAGTTTCCGGTGGTGCCGTTGGAGGCGACGAAGCCGGTGCCGCCCTTGCCGCAGAAAAAGACGTCGTAGCCCAGCCCTGCGAGGGCGCGCCGCGGCCAGCTGGCCTGCGGCTCCGACTGCGAGTCACCGATCAGCAGCGCAGTGTGGGCGATGTTGCCCACAATGACCTCGTCCCGCCCGTTGGCCGGATTGCGGTACAAGGCTCCGGCCGGAAGGCGGGCGGGGTCGACGGCGGCCCTCAGGTCGCTCACGACCGCCGAACCGGCGGCCACGGCCTCACCCGGGGCCGCCACCGGGGCGACGGCGCGCGGGGCCGCCGTCGCAGTTCCGGCGCCGGACGCCGGTTCCGTTGCGGCGCCGCAGCCCGCCAAAAATACGCTGGCGGCGATGACCGGGCCAATCGGGAGGGCCCGTGTCGAGGCTTGTAACATCCGTGGACTCCTGGCCTGTTCGAAAAGTGGTCTAGCCAATAGTGGTGGATCACTTTCGGAAAAGCCAGTGATTTTGCTCACATGACGCCCCGTGGGATTCACGATTTGGTAACGGGCCCGGGGCAGGGGATGGTGCCTGTTTTAGGCCAATAAATGGCTGAGCGTTTAGACTGGCAGTAGGTGCCCTGTGTTAAGGGTCTGATCCGTCGTGCGTTCCGGTTGGAAATGTCGCGATACAACAGCTGACTTCACCACTGAATCGAGCAATAACGCATGTCTGAAACCACCACCAACACCGCGGTAGCAACTGCAGTTCGCAGTGACCTGCGCAACGTCGCGATTGTGGCCCACGTTGACCACGGCAAGACCACCCTTGTGGACGCCATGCTCAAGCAGACCAACTCCTTTGCCGAGCACAACCACCTCGAAGACCGCGTCATGGACTCCGGTGACCTGGAGCGCGAAAAGGGCATCACCATCCTGGCCAAGAACACCACGGTGGCCTACAACGGACCGTCCTCCGGCGGCGAAACCATCACCATCAACGTCATCGACACCCCCGGCCACGCCGACTTCGGCGGCGAAGTGGAGCGCGGGCTGTCCATGGTGGATGGCGTCGTTCTCCTCGTCGATGCCTCTGAGGGCCCGCTGCCCCAGACCCGTTTCGTCCTCCGCAAGGCCCTCGCCGCGCACCTGCCGGTGATCCTCCTGGTCAACAAGACCGACCGCCCCGACGCCCGCATCGAAGAGGTCGTCCACGAGTCCATGGATCTGCTCCTGGGCCTGGCCTCCGACCTCGCCGACGAGGTTCCCGACCTTGACCTGGACAAGATCCTCAACGTCCCGGTCGTTTACGCCGCCGCAAAGGTAGGCCGCGCGTCCCTTGAGCAGCCGGCCGACGGTACTGCCCCGGAGAACGAGGACCTCGAGCCGCTCTTCAGCGCCATCATCGAGCACATCCCCGCCCCGACCTACAACCCCGAGGGTGTCCTGCAGGCTCACGTCACCAACCTGGACGCCTCCCCGTTCCTGGGCCGCCTCGCCCTGCTGCGCATCTACAACGGCACCCTTCGCAAGGGCCAGCAGGTTGCCTGGGCCCGTGCCAACGGTGAGCTCAAGACCGTCAAGATCACCGAACTCCTCGCCACCAAGGCCCTCGAGCGCGTTCCGGCCGAGTCCGCCGGCCCGGGCGAGATCGTCGCCGTCGCCGGCATCGAGGAAATCACCATCGGTGAGACCCTGACCGACGTCGAGAACCCCCAGCCGCTGCCCCTGATCACCGTTGACGATCCCGCGATCTCGATGACCATCGGTATCAACACCTCCCCGCTGGCCGGCAAGGTCAAGGGCGCCAAGGTCACCGCCCGCCAGGTGAAGGACCGCCTGGACAAGGAACTGATCGGTAACGTCTCCATCAAGGTTCTCCCCACCGAGCGTCCGGATGCCTGGGAAGTCCAGGGCCGTGGCGAGCTGGCCCTGGCCATCCTGGTCGAGCAGATGCGCCGCGAGGGCTTCGAGCTGACCGTGGGCAAGCCGCAGGTGGTCACCAGGACCGTCGATGGCAAGATCCACGAGCCGATGGAGCACATGACCATCGACGTGCCGGAAGAATACCTCGGCGCTGTCACCCAGCTCATGGCAGCCCGCAAGGGCCGCATGACCAACATGGCCAACCACGGCACCGGCTGGTGCCGCATGGAGTTCATCGTTCCGGCCCGTGGCCTGATCGGTTTCCGCACCAAGTTCCTCACGGACACCCGTGGCGCCGGCATCGCCGCCTCGATCTCCGAAGGCTACGAGCCGTGGGCCGGCCCCATCGAATACCGCACCAACGGTTCCATGGTTGCGGACCGCGCCGGTGTGGTGACCCCGTTCGCCATGATCAACCTGCAGGAACGCGGCTCCTTCTTCGTCAAGCCCACCTCCGAGGTTTACGAAGGCATGATCGTGGGCGAGAACTCCCGCGCCGACGACATGGACGTCAACATCACGAAGGAAAAGAAGCTCACCAACATGCGTGCAGCTTCCTCGGACACCTTCGAGAACCTGACCCCGCCGCGCGACCTGACCCTCGAAGAGTCCCTCGAATTCGCCCGCGAGGACGAGTGCGTTGAGGTTACCCCGGACGCCATCCGCATCCGCAAGGTCATCCTGGACACCAACGAGCGTGCCAAGGCCAACCGCGCCCGCGCGAAGGCATAACGGCACCCTCCCGCAGGGAACTGAAACCGTGAAAAGTAGAGCTGCCGGCATGGCAGGCGGCCTGGCCGCCGC
>NZ_JBHTSL010000008.1:0-14979 GCF_042795115.1 Arthrobacter sp. NPDC056493
CCGTGCTCTTGTGCGGTGTCCATGAAAGCATCGACCACGACCGTTCCGGTGACTTTGGGATGGGCGGCGAGGTGGAGCAGGTAACGGGAATGGTCATCGATGAAGTCCAGGATCTCCACGTCGGTGCCGTCGGCCAGGGTCCAGTAGGTGAAGTCGGACTGCCACATCTCATTGGGCTGGGCCGCGGTGAAGCGGCGCAGCGAGGAACGTGGCCGCTTGTGCGGTTCCGGGACCACGGTGCCTGCCGAGCGCAGGATACGGTGGATCGTAGACCTCGCCGGCGGGGTGAAGCCTTCACGTTCGAGGTGCGCGGCGATGGTCTCGGCGCCGGCGTCAAGCCCTTTTTTGGTCAGGTCGGTGCGCAGGGAAAGGATGCGGGCGTGCACGGCCCCGTCGGTGGCCTGCGGGTTGGTACGGGGTCTGCGGGAGCGGGGCTCGAGGCCCGCGTCGCCCTCGGCCGCGTACCTGGCCAGGAGTTCGTGAACCCATTGCCGGCCGACACCGTAGCGACGGGCAGCCTCTGACTTGGACATTCCGCCCTCAAGTACGGCCAGGACGATGACCTTGTTCTTCGACATGGACCATCGTCGACGGCCGGGGTGTCGCCGATGTCGGCGGGACACGCCGAAAAGCGTCGCCGATGTCCCGGGACACGTGTCGTGTATCAGCTGTCGTGCATGTCCCGGGACATGTGTCGCCTATGTCCTGAGATCACACACCCCATTCTCCGCCATCGGAAAACCCGGTCCTGACTTCGTCAGGGCCGGGTTTTTTGTTTCTCGCCGTCCTGCGGGAGGGGTTACGTCACGCCCAGCCTCTGAAGCCGCTCGTGGGCGGCCAGCCGGCTCGGGCTGGCCGGGCCCAGTGCAAGACGGACGACGGCGAGGGTGACCCGGGCGGCCAGCCTCACCGGCAGCGGCAGGGGACCGAGCCGGACAGTGTGCAGTCCGAGCAGCTGGCGGTAGTCCGGCTCCAGGCTCAGGACGGCGGCCTCGAACAGGATCCGGTAGCCTGGCTTCAACAATGGATGCAGGGGCGGATTCCGGATGAACGCAACCGTTTCCGCGACCCGTTCATCGCCGCGGAGAATCCCTGCGGCAAGCCATTCCCCGAGCTCCCGGTTAAGGGCGGCTTTGCTTTCCGGCGGGAACTCCACGCCCATCAGCCTGCCCGCCTCCGCCCATTCGCGCACGTAGGCATCCGGGCCGCCCGGGATGGGGCCGCCCCAGAGTTCGTGCGAGCGGAGAAACGAGTCCGTGAAGGTTATATGCACCCAGCGGAGCAGTTGTGGATCGTTGGCGGAGTACGCCCTGGCCGTGCCGCCGCCGTCGACGTAGTTCCCGGATACGGACTCGTGCAGCCGGACCACCCTTGTGGTGGCCGCCTGGGCTTCCGCCGTGGACCCGTAGGTGAGGGCGTGGATCCAGGCAGTGGTCCGGGCCAGCCGGCCCAGCGTGTCCGCACGGAAATTTGAATGGTCGTGCACCCCGGCGAGGACGCCCGGGTGGAGAGTCTGCATCAGCAGGGACCGGATACCGCCGATGATGGTAGCCACGCCGCCATGGACCGCCCAGACCGCAGAGCCGGGGAGGAAGTACCCGGCGTCGTCGCCCTGGGCAAACCTCCGCGCCCAGTCCGGCAGCGCATCCGGGCTGCCGGTCAGGGTGCGTTTCAGTTCCGCCTGCCATTCCGTCAGGAAAGTCCGCATAACTCATTCTCCCGCGCCGGAAGCTGCCCGGCTAAGCCTATGAGCCCGGACGGCTTGGCCCCCCAGTTTTAGGGGTTTCGCCGTGCTTTGGGCTGTGGCCACAATGGAGGACACGCTCGTCGAGATAGGAGTTTGGCGGGTACTTATCCAGGAGAATTTTGTGGCAAATCATGGGGGACCCAAGCACGCACCGGGGGTGACCGGCCCAGGCCGGATCGCCTTGCGGAGCCTTTCCGCGGCGGTGGTTGTCGGCTTCTCCGTCTTTGCTTTCGGATTCCAGGGTCCTGCCGCCCCGATCCAGCAGCCCGTGGGTACTGCCGTCCCAATTGCCGCTCCCTCGGGAGTAGTCGGGCCGGCGCTCCTGGATCCCGACACGACCGCACCCGGGTATCCGATCAGCGGGTCCGGCATCGCCGCACCGGCGAAGGGTCCCACCGGACGCACCGTGGCCGACACGACCGTCAAGGCAGGCCAGGCAGCCAAAGCCAAATCTCCCGGTGTGGCCTCCACCGCGCTGAAGCGGCCCGGGCCCGGCTTCCTGATGGCACCCCTGGAAGTGCTCACTCCCAGTTCCCCGTTCGGCCAGCGGCGCAGCCCGATCACCGGCGAACCGGGAGAGTTTCACTGGGGCCAGGACTTCGCTGCAGCCTGCGGCACCCGCGTCTACGCCGCCGACTCCGGCGTGGTCCGGGCCGCCGGCTGGCACCCCTGGGGCGGCGGCAACCGGGTGGAAATCGACCACGGCAACGGCTTGATCACCACGTACAACCACCTGCAGGGCATCGCCGTCGAAAAAGGCGACCATGTGCGGGTTGGCGAGATCATCGCGGAGGTGGGCACCACCGGATCCTCCACCGGTTGCCATCTGCACTTCGAGGTGATCAAGAACGGCCAGCACGAGGACCCGATGAAGTGGACCCTGCTGCCCATCCGGCAAACCGACCAACTGACACCCGCCGTATTCACCAGCTTCGAAGGCGGCGCTGCAACCACCTACGGGTGGGCCATCCCCAACATCCCCGGCAACAGCGGGCCGGGCAACACAGACGACGGCCTGACGCCGGTCACCGCAGCCGCAGTCGCCAAACATCGCCCTGGCCAGGCGACAGCGGCGCGGCCCACCCGGGTATCCAGTGCGTCGTCGTCCGGTTCGTCGACCTCCCGCCCGACGGCAGCCCCGACCGTCACGGTGACTCCCAAGCCGAAGCCGACGCCTCCCGCAACGACCAAGCCCAAGCCCACCCCGACACCAACCCCGACGCCGACTCCCACACCCACCCCAACACCGACTCCTACTCCCACACCGACGCCAACTCCCACCACGCCGCCGGCGGACCCGGCTCCGGTTGACCCGGTTCCTGCGGACCCGACTCCCACCGAGCCGGCGGTCCCGGCCGATCCCGCGCCGCCCGCGCCCACCGATCCGGCAGCACCCTCTGCGCCAATCACGAGTTCCCAACCTGCCCCGACGGAAGTTGCCCCCACCGAGTCCGCCCCGGCACCCGTGCCGGATCCGGTCCCCACGACGGCGGCCCCTGTCACCACGGCACCGGCTGTCCCGGCACCGGCGCCAGTTCCCACGTCGGAACCGGCAACCGCGACTTCGCCAAGCGCCGCGCCAACTGAGGCCGCGGCAGCGGCCAAGGCCGCAGCAGGAGCCGTTCCGACGGCGGCGCCGTAAACAGTGGCGGGCAGCCGCCGTCGGGCTGTTCGCTTACCGGGTAAAGCCAACAGGTGAGGAGGTCCAGGGAATGCAACGGAGGCCAGAACCGTTGTCACTAGTGACAGCCATGTATCCGGCGAGAGAGCACGATGTGACTTCCCTCCAGACGATTCCGCCGACACCCGGCGGAACCCGCCCGGGTTTCGATTGCCCTGCGGGGGATGACGTGGCGGCGGCGGATGCATCCGCCGACTGCGGATGTACGGGCTGTTCCCGATCTGCTGGACGGGTGGCCTGCCCAGCGCGGCCGCACGCCGTCGTCGTCCTTTCAAGCGGCCCCAGGCGCGGTAGGCCGGGCACGTTCCGGAAGAGCATTCCGCCCGGAACAGCCAGGGGAAGCTCCCCATTCTTCACTGCGGCGAAACTGCCGGGCGCATAGCCCCCTCTCCGTCAGATACCGGCGGAATGCGGCAAATCAAACCATGCGCGGCAATTCAATAAAGCGGTCATCGGTGATGACCGTGCAAGGAAACGAAAGCGAGGAAGGTAGCCCGAAGGCGGCGGCGGTGTTGTAATTTTTCAACATGCCAACTCCCGTTTCCCCCTAGTTCGCTTTTTATCTGGTTGGATGGAAGGTACTGAGAGGGACACAGGAGGCGCCCCGCTTCCTAACTACCACGAAGGCAGCAATGGAGCTCATCGAGGCCGAGCACCCCCGGCCACGCCATTTTCTACTCCACCTGAGTGACACCCATCTGTTGGGAGGTCCGGACCCTCTATACGGCGCAGTTGACAGCGAAGCCCGCCTGATCCAGCTCTTCGACGAGGTTCAGGCCTCCGGCGCGCGCCCGGAAGCCGTGATTTTCACCGGCGACCTGGCGGACAAGGGCGACCCCGAGGCCTACGCCAAGCTCCGCGCGGTCGTGGAGCCCGCGTGCCGCGATCTCGGCGCCCAGGTCATCTGGGCCATGGGCAATCACGACAACCGCGCCAACTTCCGGGCGGGCCTGTTCGGCCAGCACGGCAACGACGACCCCGTCGACCACAGCTACTACGTCAACGGGCTGCGGGTCATCACCATGGACACGTCCGTGCCCGGCTACCACCACGGCGAACTCAGCGACAACCAGTTGGACTGGCTCGCCGGGCAGCTGGAGACCCCCGCGCCGGACGGCACCATCCTGGCCCTGCACCATCCGCCGGTTCCGTCGGTCCTGGACCTCTCCGTGCTCGTGGAGCTCCGCGACCAGGCGTCCCTGGCAGCCGTGGTCCGGAACTCGGATGTGCGCAGCATCCTGGCCGGCCATCTGCACTACTCCACGACGGCGAGCTTCGCCGGCATCCCCGTCTCCGTGGCCTCCGCGACGTGCTACACCCAGGACCTGAATGTTCCTGTGGGCGGCACCCGCGGCCGCGACGGCGGGCAGGCCTTCAATTTGGTGCACGTCTATGAGCACACGGTGGTGCATTCGGTGGTGCCGCTGGGCGCCACTCCGACCGTGGGCGAGTACGTCAGCCCCGAGGAGACGGAACGCCGCCTGGCGGCAGCCGGAATCCGTATCCCGGAAGGGGGCAAACGCCCGATGCTCACGCGCAAGTAGCGTCGTCAGCTACAGGAAACCCCGCCGGATCTGGACTGGTCAGCTCCGGGCGGGGTTTTTCTGCATGGAGAGGGCTTACTTTTCCCAGGGCGCCTTGATGGGGTAGTACTTTTCCAGGAACTCGGTGACCAATTCCGCCCGCTCGTCGGCCGGAACCTCCGGAAAACTGCCGTCATTGAGGCAGAAGAAGTCCATGTTGCGCTTGTTCAGCAGCTTAGGCAGGTACTTCACTCCCGACCGGAGCGTGGTGTCCACGTACCGCACCTTGGCTGCCGTCTGGGTCACGGCTCGGCCGGTCAGCAGCGCGTAGTAGTGGTAGAAGGAATTCGTGACGGAGATGTTGTCCGCGGCCCGGAACGTGCTGGCGGCCGTGTTCGCGAAATCCGCCGGGAACTCCTGCTCCATCTGGGCCACGAGGCTCCGCCGCAGCGGCGCCGCCGTGTGCTCAAGGTGGCGGGTGGTGATGCGGCCGAAGCGGTTCCAGAGCAGCTTCCGGTTGACCCGGGCCGCGTTCTCGAAGCCGCTGCGTTCGGCGTCGTTGTCGCCGAGGCCGATGCGCGTCTCCGCCTCGATGAACTTGGTGATCCCGCCCGGGGTGAAGAACATGTCCGGGCCCACCGGCCGCCCGAAGAACATGTCGTCGTTGGAGTAGAGGAAGTGCTCGGAGAGGCCCTCGATGTGGTGCAGCTGGCACTCCACGGCCTGCGAGTTGTGCGTGGGCAGCACCGAGGGGTCAGCGAAGAAGTCCTCGCTCCGGACAATGGTCACGGACGGGTGGTCGTTCAGCCATTCCGGCGCGGGGGAGTCCGTGGCGATGAAGATGCGGCGGACCCACGGCGCGAACATGTACACCGACCGGAGCGCATACTTGAGCTCGTTGATCTGCCGGTAGCGCGCCTCGTGGTCGTCGCCCGAGCCAAGGACAGCCCCTTCCTGCCGGGCCCGGCGGGCAGCGATGTATTCCGGGGAGGTGCCGTCCACCCAGGAGAAGACCATGTCGATGTCGAAGCTGATATCGCTCGCGTGGTCAGCGAACATGTTCTCGATAGTGGGCCAGGTGTGGCCATAGCGCTCAACCGTTCCGCGGACGGCCTCGTGCGCCATCATGGTGCGGCGGGTGAGCGAGTTTTCGATGGGCAGGATCACCTCGTCGCCCAGGAAGCTCCACAGCTCCACCTGGACGCCGGCGGATGCTCCGAATTCAAAGCCGCCCTCGGGCTCAACCCGCGGGCGGTACAGCCGGAAGATGCGTGCCTGCCGGTTGACGGAGAGTTCGCCGTCGGCCACCAGGACGGACGTCTTCTTCTTCGCATCCACGGTCATGGAGTAGAACGGCTCGTTCCGGCAGGCGTCAACGAGGGCGGACCGCAGCTTCTTTCGGTCCTTCCAGTCGAGGGCGACTACCGGACGGTCGTTGTTGCCCCGGACCAGCAGGTAGTCCAGGCCGGCCCCGTCGAGCACGTTCCGCAGGAAGAGCAGGTCCTCCACCATGGCCTGGTAGGGCGTGCGGGTGTCGTTGATCAGCGCATACCGGCCTGACCGGCGAACGACGTCGGGGCGGTGCTTGAGGCGCGCCACAGCCGCCGGCGACGTTTCTTCCGCGAGTGCGGGCGCGTCCTCGGACGCCTGGGCGCCGTAGTAGATGTCGTCCTGAACCGTCACGTCCGTAATGGTGTTTCTCCCAAGCCTCGAGGGGTGAAGTCTTACTTGCATGATAGTCCTGCCGGTAAAACATGCCGGGCAGGCGGCCGGGCGGTGGCCCGCCCTCCGGGCTGTTCCCGCCCTTATCCCGCGGCAGCGGGCTTAGCCAAGCAGAGCCTGCCGCCAGCTGGACAGGAACGCCGCCCCGGCGTCGTCGTGAATGACAGTCTCCGGCAGGCCCAGGTCGACGGCGGTGAGAACGTCGTACGGTTTGGCCGGGACGCCGTCCGCGGGGCGGACGTCGACGTGCTTCACGGCGTGGTCGTTGTGGTGCAGCCAGTCGGCCATGGCGTAGTCCGTGCGGGAATCGCCGACCGTCCGCCAGGCTTGCGGCGTGATGCCCTGGGCGGCCAGCTGCTCCACGGCGCGGCTCGCGCCAAGGTCCTTGCCCAGCCGGACCGACTCAATGTCCGTGGAAATAATGGTGGGGTCCACGCGGTAGTCGATTTCGTCGTCGGAGTTCGGTGCGTGGTGCTCCAGCCGCACGACGCCGAAACCGTGACGCTCCATGAGTTCCAAGGCCTCCGCATCAAACAGCTTCTGCTCGGCGAGGTACTCACTGCTCGGCACCTCGATGTGCTGTTCCACCGACACCATGGCGCGTTTGGTTTCATCGAAGAACATGTGGGAGGCGTAGTCCTCGGCCACCATGCGCCGGATATCGTCGCCGTAGGCCGCCGGCACGGCAAGCTCGTGGTCCACGTGGATGGGGCCGGGGCCGGCCGCCGTGTAGCTGAACCACACGGCGCCCTTTTCGCAGATGGCGTGGATCAGCGTTCCGCCGGGCATTCCGGCCGCGATCATGGGCTCCATGACCTGCTCCCGGATGAACGCGTCCGAGCGCCCGGTGTTGAAGATGACCGGTACCCCGGCGCTCGCGAGAGCCACCAGATCGGCAATGATTTCCGGTTTCACATCCCTGCTCACCGGGCTGGCGACCGGCCCGTCGACGTCCAGGAGAAGAGCCAGTGCGGGTGCCGACGGAGTGTGGGCGCCGAACCCGGTGGCGGGGTTCGCTGAAGGTGCAGTCATGGCTCCATTCTGTCAGCCGGCACCGGCCATTCCGCCCAGACTGCGGGCGGCGGCCAGCATGTGACACATAGTTACTGTTTGGCTACAACCTCCCGCGGCGCGCTGATTCCACATTCCCTTGGACCGGCCAGTTGCTTACGCTTGCAGGGTGATATTCAAAGCTGTGGGCGAGGGACGCCCTTACCCCGACCATGGTTTCAGTACCCCCAAAGACTGGGCGGCGCTTCCGCCCCGTCCCGTGCGGCTGGATGAACTTGTGACCACCAAGCGGACCCTGGACCTTGAAGCGCTCCTTGCCGAGGACTCCACTTTCTTTGGCGACCTGTTTCCGCACGTGGTGCAGTACCAGGGCACCCTCTACCTGGAGGACGGCCTGCACCGGGCGGTAAGGACGGCACTCCACCAGCGCACCGCGATACACGCAAGGGTGCTGGTGATCGATGGCTAGAAGACCCAAAGACCTGACCGTTCTCCACGGTCACCGCGTGATTACCGGCCCCGAGCTCAGGGCCACGTTCGTCGAAGATGACGAGAACGCGGAAAACCCGGGCCGGCTCCGCCGCCGGATCCTGCACGGTGTGGTGCTCGTGCTGCTGCTGGGCCTCATTGTCGCGGGCATCATGGGGGCGATGGGCGTGATGAGCGGTCAGATCAAATTTCCGTCCGCCATCCAGGCCCAGCAGAACTCCTCCGTCTGCCCCGGCACAACCTTCGACTACACGCCGCCCGCCAAGGTTAAGGTGAACGTCTTCAACGCCACAAGCCGCAATGGCCTGGCCAAGGCGGCGGCCAATGAATTCAAGGCCCGGAAGTTTGCTGTTGCCAACGTGGCCAACACGCAGACCGGTTACCGCGGTGTGGCGGCCATCGTCTCGGGTGCTGCCGGACAGTCGGCGGCCTTCACCGTCCAACGGAATCTGCCCGGCTCCGACTACTTCCAGGACGGGCGCAAGGACGCCAGCGTGGACGTAATCCTGACCAGCGACTACCGCGGCCTGGTCAAGCCGCAGCTGGTTGACCAGACGCCGGGTCAGCTCAGCTGCCCGCGGGAAAGCCGGCGCGTCGCCGACGAGTCGCAGTGGCCGGTCATGCCCACCCAGGGCGCCAAGCGCTGAACCCCAGCCGGGTGATCCTTAGCCGGCCTAATTCTTAGCCGGCCGCAGCGGCCGGCGGCTGCAGGCGGAGGGGGCTGCCGCCGTCGTCGAACCTTGCCCCGGCGCCCAACTGGATGAAGCGGACGGTCCGGGAGACCCTTTCCTCCAGGTCTTCGGAGGCGTCGGCGCCCCGGGCGGCGCTGGAGGAGAGCGTGCCGTGGATCAGCTGCGCCTGCTGCAGGGGATCGGCCACCGGGAAATAGCCCTGGTCCATGCCGTCGCGAAGAATGTCCTGCAGCATCTCGCTCAGCCCGTCCACGTGGTCCGCGAGCTTGGCAAACGACGCCGGCGAGAGGACGGCGCCCATGGCCGGACCCGGGGGCAGATGGCGTCGGCTGAGATCCTCCACCTGGGCCCGCACGTACAGGGCCAGCCGGTCCACCGGGTTGTCCAGCCGGGACAGCGATTCGCGCAGCCCGGTCATGAACCGTTCCGTCTCCACGAGGGCGTACGCGATGAGCAGCTCTTCGATGTCGGCGTAGTAGTTGTAGACAGCCGTGCGGCCGATCCCCGCGTGCCGGGCGACATCCGTCATGGTGAGCCCGGGCAGCCCGTGGGAGAAGAGGAGCTCACCAAAGGCGTTCAGGATGCGGCGCTGGGTCTCGGCGCGTTGCGCAGCGTTGCTGGGGGCCGATATCCGTGGCATAGGGACACTTTACCGCGATCTGTCACCAAACCCTTCCGAGTTTTTGTCCAGATAATGGGCCCTAAATGCCTTCCAGGGGACGATATCTGGACAAAAACTCGGCTGTGCAGACGGGGTAGCTGTTCAGACGGGGCAGCCGTCCGGGCCGCACGCCCCGGCGTTTTCTGCCGCTGTTTTCCGGGCGCCGTTGTTTTCCGACCCCACCATCACGAGCGGGTGCGACTCCTGCCACGCCTGCTCGAGGGCCATGGTGAAGCTCGCCGCGGGCTGGGCCCCGGACAGCCCGTACTTGCGGTCGATCACGAAGAACGGAACGCCGCTGATGCCCAGCGCGCGGGCTTCGGCGAAGTCGTTGCGGACGTCGTCGGCGTACTTGTCGGAGCTGAACAGCTCGGCGACGTCGCCGGCGTCGAGCCCCAGATCCGAACCAACCGACGTGAGGTACTCGGGGCTGCCGATGTCCTTGCCGTGCTCGAAATGGTCGCTGAGCAGCCGCTCCTTAGCCGCATCCTGCTTGCCGTGGGCGGCAGCCAGGTGGATCAGCCGGTGGGCCGTGAAGCTGTTGGCAACCACGACGGCGTCAAACCGGTAGTTGAGGCCCTCAGCTTTGGCCTGGGCTGCTACCTGCTCGAACATCTGCGTCACCTGGCTGGCGGCCACGCCCTTGCGCTTGCTGAGGTAGTCCAGTTCGGTGCCGTCGTAGTGCTCGGGCACGCCTGGGTCCAGCTGGTAGCTGCGCCACTGCACCTCCACCTGGTCGCGGTGCGGGAACTCGGCAAGGGCGGTCTCGAACCGGCGCTTGCCGATGTAGCACCACGGGCAAGCGACGTCTGACCAGATCTCGATCTTCATGCCTGCGACAACCCGCATATCCCGCCGTGCATTCCTGCCGGGACAGTTGCCTTGGTCACGCCGGCTGACTGTTGTTGGGGAGCCCGGCTTCACGCGAGCCCTTGTCTGGCGGTGTGCCCGGCCATATTGTTTGGACTAACTCCCGGCGGTCAGGCCGTACCTTCGTGGGAGGCAAAAGTGCGCATTGGACTCATATCGGCACCGTGGATCCCGGTTCCGCCGCCCGGTTACGGCGGCACCGAACGGGTGGTGGACAGCCTCGCGCGCGGGTTCGCAGCAGCAGGGCATGACGTCCTGCTGGCAGCCCCGTCCGACAGTACCTGTCCCGTTCCCCTGGCCCCGCGGATGCGGCCCTCGGAACCGGCTGACATGGGGTTCGCACTGTCGGAGCTGAGCCACATCATCAGGGCCTACGACGGCATGGCCGGCGTCGACATCATCCATGACCACACCATGAGCGGGCCGCTGTATGCCCACCGTCCGGCCCGGGTCCCGGTGGTCACCACTATCCACATCCGCCTGGCCCCGCAGGCCGTGGACTTGTACAGCGCCATCGGGAAGACCACGGGCATCATTGCCATCTCCCATGACCAGGTCAGCCGTTCGCCGGAAGTCCCGGTGACGAAGGTGATCCACCATGGCATGGATGTGGCGTCAGTTCCGGTGGGGCAGGGGAACGGTGGCTACCTGTGCTTCGTCGGACGGCTGTCCCCGGACAAGGGCATCCTTGAGGCCATCCAGATCGCCCGTGCCGCAGTAATCCCGCTGCGAATCAGCGCACGGATCCAGGGACCCGAGGAGCAGGGCTATTTCGACGACGTCGTCAGTCCGGCGCTGGGGCCCGACGTGGAGTTCACCGGGCCGCTGTCCGACGCCGAAAAATATGAACTGGTGGGCGGCGCGCTCGCGTTCCTGAATCCGATCCAGTGGCCGGAACCGTTCGGCCTCGTGATGATTGAGGCGCTTGCCACCGGAACGCCCGTTGTGGGGACCCCTTTCGGTGCTGCCCCGGAAATCGTGGAGCATGGTGTCACGGGCTACCTGGGCAGCGTCGACCAGCTTGCCGGGTTCGCCGCCCAGGCCGCACGCCTCAGCCGGGAAGCCTGCCGCGCGTCGGCGGAGCAGCGCTTCAGCTCGGCCCGCATGGTGGCCGACCATCTGGCGCTCTACAGACAGATCCTCGGCGGACAGGCCCTCGGCGGGCAGGCCCTCGGCGGACAGGCTGCGGGGCGCGGCCCGGGGGCTTAGCCGGCGGCTGTCTGGAGGTACGCCCTGATGCTGTCGACCACCAGTTGATGGTCGTCGTCGGACGAAAGCCCGGACACCGTGACCGCGGCGACGACGCCCGCCCCGCGGACGCGGACCGGGAACGATCCGCCGGCCAGCGTGTAGTCCTCCGGGGCGAGCCAGCCGCCCTGCGTGGGGTCGAAGTCCTTGGACGCGAACTCCTCGCCGAGCAGGGCGGTGCTGTGTTCGAAGCGCAGGGTGCTGGCCGACTTGCGGCGGATCCACTCCTCCTGGTCCGCGGTGGCCCCGGGCAGGACGCAGCGGAAGAGAACCACGTTGTGCCGCCGGATATCGATGGCAACGGCATGCCCCGCGGCGATCGCCCGGTTGGCGATGAGCGAGCCCAGGCTCCACGCATCGTGGTGGTCGAATCCGGGAAAGACGAGTTCCTCTTCGTGTTGCTGCAGCTCAGTGATCCGGAACTGGACGGTTTCAGTCATTGGGGGTCCCTTCCGGGGCGGCGTCGGCGTCGTACTTGAGGCCGATCTGGCGGCGGATCTCGTCCATGGCGGCCATGACGGCCACGCTCTCGGCCGGTGGGAGAACGGTGCCCGCGGTGTGACCGGCCCGGATGAGGCGCTCCATCTCGGCCGCCTGGTACTGCATCCCCCTGCCGGTCACCGGCTGGTCGAAGCGCTCCAGGACGTTACCGGCATTGTCGAACCGGGTGAAGGGCGTCTGATTGTACCAGGTGGGTTCGATGTCGATCCAGCCTTCAGTCCCGATAATGGCTGCCCGGTTGTTTGATGCGGTGTCCAGGGCGCAGTCCACAAGAGCCTGTTGTCCGTCCGGGTAATCGAAGATTGCTGCCGTCTGCCGGTCTACGCCGGTGGCCGTCGTCGCGGCGCTGGCCCGGATGCTGGCCGGTGCGCCCAGGACGTCGAGGACAAACGACACGGGGTAGACGCCGAGGTCCAGCAGGGCACCGCCGCCCAGGGCAGGATCGTTGAGCCGGTGCGCGGGATCCTTGGGAAGGTTCTGGTTGTGGCTGGCCGTGACCTTCCGGATCTGCCCGAGTGAGCCCTCGGCGATGATCTCACGGAGGCGGACCATGTGAGGGAGGAAGCGGCTCCACATCGCCTCCAGCACCACCAGCCCCTTGGCTTCGGCCAGCGCCACGATGTCCTGCGCTTCCCGGGCATTGATGGTGAAGGGCTTCTCCACCAGCACGTGTTTACCGGCGTTCAAAGCCAGCAGTGCGTGGGCGTGGTGGAAAGTGTGCGGCGTGGCAATGTAGACAACGTCAACGTCGGGGTCCGCGGCCAGCGCTTCGTAGCTCCCGTGGGCAGTGGGAATCCCGAACTGTTCGGAGAATGACTTGCTGGATTCCAGCGTGCGGGAACCCACAGCCTGGACTGTGAAGCCGTGATCGGCCAGGTCCTGTGTTTGCAGCCCGGCGATAAACCCGGTGCCGAGGATTCCCCAGCGGATTTTCCCGTCGGAAGTGCCGGTGTGTTGTGTGGTCACGTTGTTAGTCCTTTAAGGTGTCGGTGAGCGGGTAGGCGACGTACGCGAACCTGCGTGAATCGGGCGCCCAGCTGTTGACGTTCAGCGTTCCCTGCCCGCCGAAGAGGGGCCAGGTCTGCAGCGGCGCGGCCCAGTCATCGGTAGAGACAAGCACGACGTCGACCGGAAGGTCCGCGGGGTGGCCTTGCGTACCGCCGGGGAAACGGATGTAGCTGGCCAGCCGGCCGTCGGGGGACAGATGCGGGAACCAGTCGACTGTTTCGCTCGCGAGGAGCTGCTCGAAACCGCTTCCGTCAACCCGCACGCGGGCTAGCTGGGCGTGGCCGGGGAGGGAGCTGAAGGACTCCGTGTTCAGGTAGAGCCACTTTCCGTCGGTCGAGTATTCCGGTCCGTCGCAATGGCCGGGGCCGACATCGACGCCGGCGGTAGCGCCGCCGTCGGACGGTATGGTCCTGAGGCGGCCCGGCTGCGTAAAGTCGCCGGCCTCGATGCCGACGTATGCCAGCTGGGATCCATCCGGGCTGACGCCGTGCAGGAAGTGGAACGAGCCGTCGTCGTCGGTGATCCGGGTCGCCGGGCCTCCACTCAAAGCTGCCCGGTAGATGTGGCCGTCGTTCGCCGAGAGGAAGATGCCGGTGCCGTCGGGCGCCAGGACATGGTCGTTGTTGAGGTCGGGGATCCCGGCGAGCGGAACCTGGCTGATGGTCCGGCCGGGCAACTCAAACCGCCACAGCTTCCCGTCCCCGTTGAGGATGAGGGCCGAGCCGTCAAGGGTCCAGTTGGGCGCTTCGAGGAGGAGTTCGTCGGTGCTGTAGACAAGTTCGGATTCGCCTGTGACGGACGCTATCCAGACCTCGCAGCGCTGGCCGGGCTGAAGGGTACGCAGCATGCTCAGAGCTCCTTGATCCGGATGTTCCGCCAGCGGCACTGCGCGCCCTTTCCCCACCGGGCTTCGCCGAACATGGCGTCGTTGTCGTGCACCTCGAGGGCGATGTGCCCGCGGCTGCCGAGCACTCCCAAGATTGCCCCGGGATCATAGTCGGGGGAGTCGAGCGTGGCGGTGTTCAGCTCTGCGACTTTGAGGCCGTTGACCCAGGTGGTGATCACCGGCATCGGCCCGACGCAGCGGATCCGCAGCTCGTTCCAGTCGTCCCAGCGCCACACGTTCAGGAAATCCCCGACGGCGGCGGCATGGCTCAGGCGGGCCCGCTTTTCTTCCGTAACCGGTTCCACCGAGGTGGCCGGGTCATCGGCGACAAGCCCAACCGGCCGCCCGTCGTCGTCGTATTTTGCGTCGATGGCGAACGGAACAGCCGAGAAGCTTGCCAGGCCGTTGCCGAAGAAGCCGCCGATCCCGCCGGACGGGCGGTGGTCCACGAGCACCTGGAACCCCTCCCAGCTGTCCCGCTGGCGCCGGATCATCACGCCGGTGTCGGCCGGCCAGTCGGGGCGCATTTCGAGCACGAGTTCGAAGTCGCCGAACGACTGGTCGCTGACGAGGTAGCCGCCGTAGCCGCTGCCGGGGGTGTCCTGCTCGCCGACCAGCAGGCCGTCCTCCACGAACCAGCGTGCCGGGTGCTTCTCGGGTTCCACCGGGCGGGCGAGGCCCAGCCGGTCGAAGTGCTCCAGCACTGATGGACCGCCCGGATAGACGGTGCCGTAGATCCGGGGTGCCGGATGCCAGCCGGCCAGGCTCTCGCCGTCGAACAGCGGGACGAACTCGTGCATGGGTGCAATTCCTTTGGCGGTCCGTGGAGTTTTTTTTCAGGTTTAGGGCCCCAAAAGGGCAGTTTGTGGCGGTATATTGGAAAAAAAAACACGGGGGAGGGGGTTTTTTTTTGGGGGGGAGTGGGGGTGGGATCAGGTGT
>NZ_JBHTSL010000008.1:14989-64901 GCF_042795115.1 Arthrobacter sp. NPDC056493
GTGCTGGGGTGCATTTCCTTGGGCGGTCGGTGGTTTTTTTGTCCAGGTATCGGCCGAAAAAGGCACTTTTGCTCGCGATATCTGGACAAAAACTCCACTGGGAAGGGGTTAGTCTTTCGCGCTGAAGGCGGCGTCGAAGCTGGTCTGGGAGGCGGGGAAGTCGTACTTCTTGAGCGCGGCGAGGGCTTCGGGGGCGCCGTGGAGGCGGTCCATGCCGGCGTCCTCCCACTCGATGGAGATGGGGCCGTCGTAGCCGATCGCGGTCAGGGCGCGGAAGGAGGATTCCCACGGGACGTCGCCGCGGCCGGCGGAGACGAAGTCCCAGCCGCGGCGCGGGTCGCCCCAGGGCAGGTGCGAGCCCATCACGGTGTTCCGGCCGGTGGGTCGGAGCTTGGTGTCCTTGCAGTCGACGTGGTAGATCCGGTCCTTGAAGTCCCAGATGAAGGAGACGGGGTCGATGCCCTGCCACATGAAGTGGGATGGGTCCCAGTTCAGGCCGAACGCTTCGCGGTGGCCGATCGCTTCGAGGGTGCGGACGGTGGTCCAGTAGTCGTAGGCGATCTCGGACGGGTGGACTTCGTGGGCGAACTTCACGCCGTTTTCGTCGAAGACGTCCAGGATGGGGTTCCAGCGGTCGGCGAAGTCCTGGTAGCCGGCCTCGATGACTTTTTCGGGGACGGGCGGGAACATGGCGACGTACTGCCAGATGGAGGAGCCGGTGAAGCCGACGACAGTGTCCACGCCGAGGGCTTTGGCGAGCCGGGCGGTGTGTTTCATTTCCTCGGCTGCGCGTTGGCGGACGCCTTCGGGCTCACCGTCGCCCCAGACCTTGGATCCCACTATGGCTTCGTGGCGGAAGTCGATGGGGTCATCGCAGACGGCCTGGCCCTTGAGGTGGTTGGAGATGGCCCAGACCTTGAGGTTGTATTTGTCCAGGATGGCGAGTTTGGAGTCGACGTAGCCGGGTTCGTCCCAGCGCCAGGCGTCCAGGTGGTCTCCGGAGACGGCGATTTCCAGGCCGTCGTAGCCCCAGCCTGAGGCGAGCTTGGCGACTTCCTCGAAGGGGAGGTCGGCCCACTGGCCGGTGAACAGGGTGTACGGGCGGGGCATGGTCAGGCTCCTTCGGTTGCGGGGTTGGTCAGGGGTGCGGCGGCTGCGCCGGCGGGCTGGACGAGTTGGATGGTGGCGCTCTTCGCTGCCGCTGATTCCTCGACGGCGGCCAGGACGCGCTGCACGGCGAGGCCCTCCTCGAACGACGGCGACGGCGCGTCGCCGGTGCCGATCGCGGCCAGGAAGTCGCGGATCTCGTGCGTGAATGTGTGTTCCCAGCCGATGATGTGGCCCTGCGGCCACCACGCCTCCAGGTACGGGTGAACGGGTTCGTTGACCAGGATCCGGCGGAAGCCCTGCTCCCGCACGGGAACTGTGGCGTCCAGGAAGCCGAGTTCGTTCAGGTCCTCGAGGTCAAAGAGGATGGTGCCCTTCTCGCCGTAGATCTCCAGCTTCAGGGAGTTCTTCTGGCCGGTGGCCACCCGGGAGACTTCGACGGAGGCGATGGCCCCGGAGGCGAGGGACAGCGTGGCCCAGGCGGCGTCGTCGACCGTTACATCCTCTGGCCCGTGCTTTCCGGGCCGGACCGGGGTGAAGGTGTGCAGCCGGCCGGAGACTTCGGTGACGGCGTCTCCGAGGAGGAAGAGCACCTGGTCGATCGCGTGCGAGGCGATGTCCCCGAGGGCGCCGGACCCGGCGGTTTCCTTGTTCAGCCGCCAGGTCATGGGTGATTCCGCGTCGGCGAGCCAGTCCTGCAGGTAAGCCGCCCGGACGTGCCGCACGGTGCCGAGCCTGCCTTCGGCGATGAGTTCCCGGGCCAGGGCCAGGGCGGGCACGCGGCGGTAGTTGAACCCGACCATGGATTGCACCCCGCGTGCACGGGCGGCCTGGGCCGCGGCAGTCATGGCCTCGGCCTCGGCGAGGGTGTTGGCCAATGGCTTCTCCACGAGCACGTGCTTGCCCGCTTCGAGGGCGGCGATGGCGATCTCGGCGTGCATCCAGCCCGGGGCGCAGATGTCCACGATGTCGATGTCCTCCCGCTCCAGGACCGAACGCCAGTCCGTCGCGGACTCGGCCCAGCCATACTTGGCCGCGGCGGCGGCGACCTGGCCAGCGTCCCGGCCCACGAGCACTTTCTGCTCGAAGACCGGGACGTCGAAGTAGGACGCGACGTTCCGCCACGCGTTCGAGTGGGCCTTGCCCATGAAGGCATAGCCGATCATTGCCACACCCAAAGGGCGCTTGGCTCCCGGCGGGGTGCCGGGGGATTCGGAGGAAGTCATTGGTTGTTCCTAGAGGGTGGGGGCGGTGGGGTTCCAGTCCTCGGGGAGGGCTGCGGACGCGGGAGCGGAGCTTTCGACGTCGACGAACGTTCCCGATTCCATGGACTCGGAGATCGAGACCATGGTGTCCAGGACGTGGTAGGCGAGGTTGCCGGTGGCGCGGTGCGGAACGCCGGCGCGGATGGAGCGGGCCATGTCCAGCACGCCCATGCCGCGGCCGTTGGCCGGGCCGGTGGCAGGAACGGTGGTCCATTCCTCGTCGCCGGCGCGCCAGAGCCTGATGTCGCCGTCGAAAAAGTTCGGGTCCGGCAGGGAGAGGGTGGCCTCGGTGCCGGTGATCTCCACGAATCCCATCCGCAGGCGCGGCGACTCGAACGAGAACACGCTGTGCGAGGACTGGCCGCCCTCGAACTGGGCCATCGCCGAGACATGGGTGGGTACGTCCACGGTGAATTCCTCGCCGGCCTTGGGCCCGGAGCCGATGACGCGGACCTCCTTGGCCTTGGACCCGACGGCGGCCACCTTCCGGACCGACCCGAACGTCTGGACCAGGGCGGTGAGGTAGTACGGGCCCATGTCGAACAGCGGGCCGGCACCGTACTGGAACAGGAACGCCGGGTTCGGGTGCCAGGACTCCGGTCCGGGGGTCTGGAACGTGGTCATGGCGGTGAGCGGCGTGCCGATGTCGCCGCGTTCGATGAGCCGGCGTGCGGTTTGGAGCCCGGCGCCGAGGAACGTGTCCGGGGCGGTGCCGAGGCGGATGCCCGCGGCGTCGGCCGTCTTCAGCAGCCCCAGGCCTGATTCGCGGTCCAGCGAGAACGGCTTCTCGGTCCAGACGTGCTTGCCGGCGTTGACGGCGGCGGTGGCCACCTCCACGTGCGCGGCCGGGATGGTCAGATTGACGATGATTTCGACGTCGGGATGGTTCAGCGCGGCGTCCACGCCGCCCCACTCCGGGATGCCGTATTCCTTCGCGCGTGCCTCGGCGGCCTCTTCGAAGAGGTCAGCGATGACGAGGACCTTCAGGTCCGGGAAGATGGTCAGGTTGTCCAGGTACTGCTTGCTGATGTTGCCGGCGCCGATGACGCCGACGCCGACGGGCCCGCGGCCGCTTGCCGGAGTCTGGACAGCGCTCATGCCTTTGCCCCTTCGGTGGCCTGGGCGGAGTCGGAGTTCAGGAAGCTGAGCGACTGGGTGATGCCCTCGAAGATGTCCCCGGAGTAGTCGTCGAATTCGACCACGCCGACTTCCAGCGACTTTGCCGCACCGATGACGTCCCACACCGCGATCTTGCCCTGGCCGGCCGGCTGCTGGGCCTTGGTATCGGTGTTCAGCGGGCCGTCCTTGATGTGGATGAACTTCACCCGGTCACCCAGTTTGGTCAGGATCTCCACCGGATCCTGGCCGCCCACGGCAACCCAGTAGGTGTCCACTTCCAGGACCAGTTCCGGGTCAAGCAGCCCTTCGAAGTACTCCAGCGCCGTCTGGCCCTCGACGGTGGACTCCAGCTCCCAGGCGTGGTTGTGGTAGCCGACGCGGATCCCGTACTCGGCGCCCTTCTTGGCGGCCGCGTTGAGCTTGGCCGCGGTGGCCTGGATGTCCTCGGCCTTCTGCCAGTGCTCGGCGGGGAGGTACGGATCGATGACGGTGCTGATGCCGAGTTCCTTCGCGGCGGCGAAGATTTCGTCCTGGTCCTGGCTGAGCAGCGGTGCGTGGCCGGACGGGGCAGTGAGGCCGTTCTCCTTCAGCGCGGCACCCAGCTCCTTGGCCGTGGCCACGAAGTTGTAGGGCTCCACCTGCGTGAACCCGATCTCCGCCACCTTCTTGATGGTGCCGGGCAGGTCCTCCTGGATGGCGTTGCGCAGGGTGTACAGCTGGAGTGAGTAAGACATTTCGTTCCTTTGCGGGTTCTGTATGGGTTCGAAAAACGGTTGGGTTCGGTGAACGGAGGCGGCTAGCGGCCGGCGAGGGATCCGCCGATGCCGCCGACGCTGAAGTATTTGTTCAGGGCGGCGAAGACGATGACGGGCGGGAGCATCATGACGACGGCGAGGGCCATGACGCCGGACCAGTCGGTGTTGTTTTGCTGGAAGAAGGACTGCACGCCCATGGGCAGGGTGAAGATCTCGTTGGAGCGCAGGAACACGATCGCGACGAGGTAGTCGTTCCAGGCCAGCAGGAAGGCGAAGATCGCGGTGGAGAGCACGCCCGGCAGGGAGTTGCGGAGCACCACTTTGGTGAAGGAGCCGAAGACGGAGCAGCCGTCGATCCAGGAGGCTTCCTCGAGGCTGATGGGGATGGAATCGAAGTAGGCGGCCATCATCCAGGTGGCCACGGTCATGGTGGAGCCGACGTAGATGATGGTCAGGCCCATGAGGTTGTCCACGAGTCCCATGCCGGCGAACAGGATGAACAGCGGCACCACCGAGGTGATGATCGGCAGGGACTGCATGACGAACAGCAGCAGGGAGTAACCGGAGACGGCCTTGCTGCGCCCGCGGGAAAGGACGTACCCGGCCGGGGCTGCGACGGCGACGGAGACCACCACGGTGGAGAGTGTGGTGATCAGGCTGTTTTGCAGCCACGTTGCCGCCAGGGTCTTGGAGAAGACGTTGGCGAGGTTCTCAAACGTCAGTCCCGTGGCGGTGCTGTTGGGTCCCGGGGTGAAGGCCAGGAGCACCGTGACCAGGATGGGCACGAGGACGACGGCGGTGATGGCCAGGATCGCGGTGAAGCGCCACCAGCGTCCGCGCATGCCGGCTTCGGAGAGAGCGCGGCGGGGTTTGCCGGCGTCGACGCCGAGGGCAGGGCCGGTTTCGGGGTGGGCGTGGAGTACTGCGCTCATTATTCGACGCTCGACTTTCGGATCTGGCGGTAGAGGAGAACGGAGACGACCACGAGGGTGAGGGTCATGAGGAAGGCGATGGCGACGCCGGGGCCGGTGGCGAAGTCCTGGAAGACGGTGCGGTAGGCGAGGACGACGAGGGAGGTGGTGGCGTCCACGGGGCCGCCGCCGGTCAGCAGATAGATGGTGGGGAAGTCGTTGACGCAGAAGATCGTCATCAGGATCCAGCTGATGTAGGTGGAGCGGGCGATCAGCGGCAGGGTGATCTGGGTGAACTGCTGGAAGGGGGTGGCGCCGTCCATGCTGGCCGCTTCGTAGACAGTGCCGTCCACGGAAGCCAGGGCGGCGGAGATCATCATCATCATGAAGGGGAAGGACACCCAAACCTTGAAGATCATGACCATGACGGCGGCCAGGTTGGGGTCGGCGAGGAAGAGCGGGGTGCCCAGGCCGAGGTTGCGGAACAGGGACGGGATGAGGCTGTCCGGGGTGGCGACCAGCCAGTTCCAGGCGGTGGAGGACACCACGATAGGGACCACCCAGGGCAGGAGCAGGAGGACCTTGAAGGTGCCGCCGGCCGGAATCTTGGTGCGCAGCAGCAGGGCCAGGCCGAGGCCGACGAGCCAGGAGCCGAAGACGCCGACGATGGTGAACCACAGGGTGAACTGCGCGGCCTTCCAGAACGCGGGGGAGGACAGGACGGTGGCGAAGTTGTCGGCGCCGACGAAGTTGCCGGTCTGGATGAGGTTGCCGTCGTGGGTGGCCTGGACGCCGGCGTAGACCAGCGGGTAGCCGTGGATCAGGACGAGCAGGACCACGGAGGGGATCAGGAGCCAGAAGAACGTCCTGGTGGTTTGAGCCGAAAGCTTGCTCTTGCGGTTGCGGTTGGCGCCGGTGCTGCGGGACCCGCCCCCGGACCCGCCGGGCGCAAGGCCCCGGCGGGCCCGGGCCAGGCCGGACTGTGCAGTAGTGGAAGTCATGGCGGCAGGGCCTACTTCTTGATGGTGGACTTAAGCCCGGACTCGAACGCCTGCAGTGCTGTCTTGGCGTCGGTCTTGCCCGTGAGGATGGTCTGCGTGAGCTGGTTCAGGGCCTGGCCGCCGTCAAGGACCGCCAGATCGGCGCTGAGCGTGCTGCCCTGCGCCGCGAAGGTCTTTCCGATGGGCTGGTATTCCTTGACAATCTTGACGTTGTTCGGGTCCTGCGTGAACTCCGGCAGTTCGGTGATGGACTTGAACACCGGAAGTGCGTTCATCAGCTTCTTCTGCCACAGTTCCTTGATCTGGCCCAGGTAGTACACCAGGAACGCCTCCGAGGCCTCCTGCGACGGGGTGTTGGTGTACATCATGATGTTGTTGGGGAAGATCAGCGCGGCCTTGTCGCCGTGCGGTCCGGCCATGGGGCTGGCCACCACGATATCGCCGGACGTGTCGCCCACTCGCTCGGGAACACCCAGCGTCAGCATGCCGAACGCGGCCTTCTTGTCCTTCCACTGGGCGTTGAGGTTGTCCGTGGTGTAGCTGACGGCAGCGGGGTCGATGACGCCGTTGGAGACGAGCTCCAGCAGGAATTCGATGGCCTCGACGTTGCGGTCGTTCATGACATCCAGCTGGCCGTCCTTGGTGAAGACGCCGCCGCCGTTGTTGAGCATCATCATGATCATCAGGTGGTTGCCGATGTTGTTGCCGGCGCCGGAGCCGGTAGCGAATCCCACGGCACCGATGTTCTTCATCGCCTTGCCGGCCTCAAGGAGCGAAGCCCAGTCCTTCGGCACATCCACGCCGGCCTTCTCGAACAGGGACTTGCGGTACCAGAGCGGGCGGATGTCCAGCTGCCACGGAACTGCCACGTAGCCCTTGTCAGTCTTGAACGGTTCGAGCACTCCCGGCAGGAAATCATCGAACTGGCCGTTCTTCTTCAGCGCGTCAACCACCTTGTCCGCGTAGGCGATCTGGCCCTGCTGCTCGAACTGGAATGCCTGGAAGCCGCCGCCGGTGGAGACCGCCGGCCCGGTCTTGGACGCTACGGCGGAGGAGAACGTCTGGTAGAAGTTGTTCCACTGGATGAGCTGGTAGCTGGCCTTGCTGTTGGCTCCGGAGAACCCCTCGGTGATCTTCTTGGCGGCGTCGTTGTAGGCCGGCGTTGCCCACGGCATGTCCCAGAACTTGATCGCGCCGCCGGCGCCGCCGCCCTGGGAGGCCGAGCCGCCGCCGCACGCGGCCAGAAGCGGGACGGAGGCTGCGGCTGCGGCGAAGCCGAGGAATCCCCGGCGGGAAAAGGCGGAAGAAGCGACGGAGGATTTAGCAGACACGGTGTTTCCTTTCAGGCCCGGGCTGCTGAACGCCCGGTCCCTTCTCGACGATGAGTGGATTGTGCAGGTGTAGCGGAAATGCGGTGAGGCTGTTGTCTAACTGGTGAGCTGGCTGATGAGTGAGGTAACCGCGGTGAACCGTTCCAGGTCGTAGGCGGGGTCCCCCGAGGTGATGTGCGTGTGGATCCTGGACCAGCTGGTCCGGTGGGCCGATTCGTAGATGGTGGGGAGCGTCGTCGCCCCTTCTGCCATGACAGCGCGGACCTCGGCCGGCCACGCGGCTGCCGGGTCCGGCAGCACGACGTCGGCACGGCCAGTGGAGGTGAGAACGGTGATGCTTGCGGTGGCCGGCAACGACGACGTGATGATGCCCTGCAGCGCCGCGGGGGCTCCTCCGGGAAGGACGGCGGCCACGGTGTAGCCGTTGCCGCTGCGCTGGATCATCCGCGCGTTGCGCAGTTCGATTCCGGACTGCAGGACGGCGGAGAGCTGTTCTGCCAGCAGTTGCAGGGGGTCCGTGCCGGGCGGTGCCACGGCAACCGAGTCCATCAGCACGGCGTTGGCCAGTGCATCGGCAATGACGCCCTGCACGTTTGCGCGGGGTCCGGTGAGCACTGCATTTCCGGCCCAGCGCTGGTCGAGCACCACTGCCGCGCCTGAATCGGACGCGACGCCGGCCAGCAGGTCCACATCCTCGGGCACCGGCGAGGAGACGACGACGCCCCTGGCGCCGCTGCGGATCGCGTTGGCTGCCCGTCCGGTCCAGCCTGAATGGCCGGCGACGGCGACGACGTCGGAGGAACCGGCCTGGGCAGGAGCGAAGGACAGGGGAAGGGAGGCGGCGACGCCGGCCACGGACCCTGCCGTTTGGGCCTCCGGGTCGGCGTACAGGGACAGTTGGGTGCTCATGCGTTGACCTCCTTGCCTGCGGCGACCCTGCCGTCGCCGTCGTCAACGAGGCTGACGGCAGCGTCGGCAATTGACAGGGCGAATTCCAGGTCGTGGATCAGTGTTTCGGCCGACGGCGGCTGTCCCGTTCCGCGGGCCAGCTCGGCGAGTTTGCGCCATTCGCCTTCGTAGCCGTTGTGGCCGTAAGGGCCAAGGACCAGGGTCTGCCCGCCCCTTCGGATCTGCGCTGCCGCGGAGCCCGCGTGCACATACGACGGCGTGAAGTCGATCTTCAGGGCGGCGTCGTTGCCGATGGCTTCGAACACCCAGGACGGCTCCCATGTGCCATTCATGGCCGCGCGCAGCTCGATGCTCACGGCCCCCGCACGCAGCGAGATGACATAGCCGAAAGGTTGCGCGATTTCGGCGTGCAGAACCTCCACGGACGCAAAGTCGGGGGTGAAGCGCCGGACGAGGGGAAGATCATGGATGGCCAGGCCCATCACACCGCCCTGGAGCATGGCCTTGATGACCTCGGGGTCCGTGGCGTCCCGCTCCGGCATGGGAACCCGGCCCACGATCTCGGTGGCGAAGTCCTCAAAGCGGGGGTTGGGCGGCAGGACGATGGAGGAACGGATGGTGTGCACCTGCTCCGGCAGATCCTCCCAGGCCGCCTCGGCCGCGAGCCAGCCCGGGTCGAAGGTGTGCATCGCGCCAACGATGATGGGAACGCCGGTTTCGGCCGAGACGGCGGAGATGCCGGCTGCCTCCTCGCCGGTCATCGCGAAGGGTTTCTCGCACAGCACCGCCTTCTTGCCCGCGCGGCAGCATGCGATGACCTGGGCGGCATGGAACTGGTGCGGGCTGCAGATGGCGACAATGTCCACGCCGGGATCGGCCAGCAGTTCCTCCATGCTGGTGCTGAAGCGTGCGCCGACCCTGCCCGCCACGGATTCGGCAACGGCCGGATCCACGTCCATGATGTGGCGCACCTCCAGGATGTCGGTGAGTCTGGCCAGGGACGGAAGATGGATCGCCTGGGTGACAGGCCCCGCGCCCAGGATGCCGACGCCAAGGGGCGCCCCTGATTGGTACTGGCTCGACAAGGTCTTTACCTCTTTGTAATCGCCGGAAAAAGCTCTGCCCGCCGCACCCGGTGCTAGCACGTGATGCGTCTCACAGCCCAACCTAGAACCACTTTTGCCGACCGTCAAGCAAAAGTTAGAAAGTTATCGACATTCTTTTTGTCCTGTGACACTCAGAAGCATTCGTGCTATCACTGAAGCCATGAGTCCACGAACGGATAATGGCCAGACGGCGGAGCCGGTTTCCGCCGAGGGTGCAGGCAGCCTGTCCCGCGCCGGCGACCTCTTTCAGCTGCTCCGCGACGGCAAGGCACGCACCCGGGCTGAACTGGCGCTGACCACGGGACTCGCCCGCTCCACGGTGGCGTCCCGCATTGATGCGCTGATTGCCTCCGGACTGGTGGGCCCCGCAGGTGAGGCGACATCGAGCGGCGGCAGGCCGCCGTCGCGCTTTGCCTTCAAGCCGGCCGCCCGGGCAGTGCTGGCCGTGGACGTCGGAGCCACCCACGTGATCATCGCAGTCACTGACCTGGGCGGAAACATCCTCAGCGAGCGGCGACTGGCCCAGGATGTTGCCGAGGGGCCAGAGGCAGTGCTGGGGCGGATCGCCACCGAGGCGACGTCTCTGCTGGCGGAGACCGGACGGACCACGGAAGACCTGGCCGGCGTCGGAATCGGCCTGCCGGGCCCCGTGGAGCATGCCACCGGCATGCCGGTGAAGCCGCCCATCATGCCGGGCTGGGACGGCTTCGACGTGGTCAGCTACGTCCAGCGCTCGTTCCCCGTCCCGGTGCTGGTGGACAACGACGTGAACATCATGGCGCTGGGTGAACGCACGGCGCACTGGCCGGAGCACGACAACTTCCTGTTCATCAAGGTGGCCACGGGCATCGGTGCCGGCATCATCAGCAACGGGGAACTGCAGCGCGGCGCCAACGGCACCGCCGGCGACCTGGGCCACGTCCGCGTGCCCAGGGGCGACGACGTCCTTTGCAGGTGCGGCAACTACGGCTGCCTTGAAGCGCTCGCGTCCGGTCCTGCCGTGGCGCGGGCACTGGCGGTGCAGGGTGTTGAGGCAGAGAGCGGGACGGACGTCCTTCGACTGGTGGCCGGGGGCAACCTGCAAGCCATCCAGGCGCTCCGCCAGGCCGGCCGTGATGTGGGCGATGTGCTCGCCACGGTGGTGAACCTCCTCAATCCCTCCGTCATTGTCATTGGCGGAAGCCTGGGCCAGGCCGGCGAGCACCTCATGGCGGGCGTGCGCGAAGTGGTCTACCGCAGGTCGCTGCCGCTCGCCACCACCCACCTGCGCATTGGCCTGTCCATGGCCGGTGACAAGGCGGCCGTGCTGGGAGCGAGCCAAATGGTCACCCAGCACGTGCTGTCCCCGACGGTCCTCGAAGCCACGCTGCAGGCTACGGGCTAGCCGCCGCCGGCCACGGGGGAGCCGCGCCGCCCACGGAAGACCAGCTTTCACATCCAAGCGAAAACGGAGTCTTGAACATTGAGCACGCAGAAAAATACGCCCCTGAGGGTTGGCGTCGCGGGGATCGGCTGGGCCGGCCAGCAGCACATCGAGGCCTACAAGAAGATCGACGGCGTGGAACTCGTCGCGGTCGCCGCGATGGAAGAGGACCTGCTTGGGAAAATCAAGGCTGAGTACAGCGTCCCCCACACGTTTGCCCGCTGGGAGGACCTGATCGAATTGGACGGGCTCGACGCCGTCAGCGTTGCCGTGCCGACCTTCCTGCACGCCCCCATCGCCGTCGCCGCCCTGGACCGCGGCCTGCACGTCCTTAGCGAAAAGCCGCTGGCGCGCAACGGCGAGGAAGGCCTCCAGATGGTGGAGGCCGCGCGGAAGGCCGGCCGCGTCCTGGACGTGGCCTTCAACCACCGCCGCCGCGGCGACATCCAAAAGCTGAAAGGCATCATCGACGCCGGCGAACTTGGCCGGCCGTACTACGCCAAGGCGTCCTGGCTCCGCCGGCAGGGGATCCCCATGCTGGGCAGCTGGTTCACCAACCCCGCGCTGGCAGGCGGTGGACCGCTAGCCGACATCGGCGTTCACGTCCTGGACTATGCCCTGCACCTGCTGGGAGAACCCCGGGTCCTCTCCGTCTCGGCGTCGACCCATTCCGAGCTGGGCCCCCGTGGCCTGGGCGGCAACGCCCGTTACACCGCCATGAAGTCCTCCCACAAATTTGAGGTGGAGGACTTCGCCTCGGCGTTCATCCGGCTTGAAGGCGGCGGCACGCTGATCCTCGAAGCCGGCTGGGCAGCCTACCGCGACGAGGAGGACCTGATGGACTTCACCGTCTACGGCACCGACGGCGGAGCGGAACTCCGCGCCGTCGGCGCCTCCAACGTCCCCGTGGCCGATGTCCGGATCTTCAAGGAGAAGGACGGCGAGAACGCCGACTACGTGGTGGTGGCGGAGCCGGGCCGGGCGCACCAGGCCGTGGTGGAGGACTTCGTGGACGCCGTCCGCGGCGGCGAAACAGTGTGGGGAGCCCATGACGGCTCGCTCGCCCTGACCCGTGCCCTGGTGCTCGACGCCTGCTACAAATCCGCCCTCGAACAGCGCGAAGTGAGGCTCTGACATGACCGAAAAACTCAACATCCTGGTCTGGAACGAAGGCGTCCATGAGGCGAACAACCAGCCGGAGACCATGGCCGGAATGTACCCCACCGGCATTCACGGCGCCGTCGCGGACGGACTGAGGGGCTTCTACCCGGAGTCCGGCATCACCACGGCCACGCTGGCGGATCCGGAACACGGGCTCTCCGAGGAAACCCTCGCCGCCACCGACGTGCTCCTCTGGTGGGGGCACGTGGCCCACGGCGATGTCAGCGACGAGGTGGTGGAGAGGGTACAGCGCCACGTCCTGGGCGGGATGGGCCTGATCGTCCTGCACTCCGGGCACTTCGCCAAGATCTTCACCAAACTGCTGGGCACGACGTGCTCGCTGAAGTGGCGGAACGAGGGCGAACGGGAACTCGTGTGGACTGTGAAGCCCTCGCACCCGATTGCGGCCGGCGTCGAAAGCCCCATCGTGATCCCGAAGCAGGAGATGTACGGCGAGCTCTTCGACATCCCCGAGCCGGACGACCTCATCTTCATCAGCTCCTTCGAGGGCGGCGAGGTGTTCCGCTCCGGCGTGACCTTCACGCGCGGGAAGGGCCGGATCTTCTACTTCAGCCCGGGCGACCAGGAATACCCCGTGTACCACCAGCCGCAGATCCAGCAGGTGATCGCCAACGGTGTGGGCTGGGTGGCGCAGCCGGGCCGGTTCCGCGAGGCACCGGGCGTCAGCAACGCTCCCCGCGACTGGTTCGTGAGCTGACCGGCCCTTCCCTCAGCGCGAACGTACACTTGCGGCCCCTTCACTGAGCGCGAACGGACACTTGGGGCCCTGCGGGCGCCGTTTTTCCAACGTTTTAGGCCCCGCGTGATAGCAATGAAGGTGATGAAACCCCTTGCCCGCTTCCAGCAGCCTGAAGTCCGCGCCCTATGAGGGACACGATCGGAACGAGGGTTCCCCGCAGCTGGATCCTGCTCGCGTGCATCGGCCTCATTGCGCTGAACATGCGGGGCCCCTTTGTGGCGGTGGCACCGGTACTGGGCCCGATGCAGCAGGAACTGGGGTTCTCGCCCGTTGAGCTGGGCCTGCTGACCGGGATTCCGGTGCTTTGCTTCTCGCTCGCGGCGCCCCTTGCCTCGCTTGCCGGGCGCCGGCTCGGCGCGGAACTGGCCATCACCCTCACGCTCGCGGGCGTCCTGGCCGGCGTGGCGGTCCGTTCGGCCGGCGGCGGCGCGATGGTGATGGCGGGGACGGTCATCCTGGGCCTGGCCATCACCGTGGGCAACATCGCGGTGCCGCTGATCATCCGCCGGGACTTCTCGCCGCGGCGCCAGGGAACGGCCATGGGCATCTACACTGCTGCCCTGAACGTCGGCTCGTTCGTTACGTCCGTGGTCACGGCGCCGCTGGCCGAGCTGGCCGGCTGGCGGGCTGCCATTGCGGCCTCTGCCGCCTTCGCCATCGCAGCCGTCGGCTTCTGGGTTTTCGCGTCCGGCCGCCGGGCCTTCCTTCCCGCGGCCGAAGACGGTGCGGGCGGCCCGCCGGCAGCCGGCCGCCCGGCGTCGCGCTGGATCACTGTGGGGCTGACGGTCGGTTTCGCCGGCCAGGCCATTTCCTATTACGGCGTGACCGCCTGGCTGCCCACCTTGCTTTCCGATGAGCTCGGCATGACGCCGGCAGCCGCAGGGGCGGGCTCCTCCCTGTTCCAGATCATGGCCATCGCCGGTGGCCTGGGGGTGCCGCTTGTGGCCCGTTTCATGAGTACGACGGCGGTGGCGGTCACCCTGGGTGCCCTGTGGCTGACCGTTCCGCTGGGGCTGCTGTTCGTTCCCCAGCTGTGGTGGCTGTGGTCTTCGCTCGGGGGAGTGGCGCAGGGCGGCGGCATCACGCTCATCTTCATCGCCATCATCAAGCTCGCCCGGGACCAGGCCTCCGCGGGCCGGATGTCGGGGGTCGTCCAGGGCGTGGGCTACGGCGTCGCGGCGCTGGCTCCGACCGTGGTGGGCTACGTCCACAGCGCCTCGGGCACCTGGTCCGTCCCCCTCCTGGTGATCCTCGGCTCGGTGCTGGCGTTCTCCATCTCAACGACTCTCTCCGTGCGGAAGGTGCCCCGCCAGCGCTAGGCGCGGTCCCGCCGTCGTACATTCCCTAAACCCCAAGCGCGAACTGGCAGCTAACGCCCTCAAACCTGCATTTTCGGGTCATTATCTGCCAGTTCGCGCTTCAAGGTGGGTTCCGCTGCCGGGCTGCCTCCCCGGATTTCGGGGGTGCTGTTGCGAAGGCGTGACAGCCCGGCGGGCGGAAATTTGTGCTGGCTCTGGCTGCGGCGCCTAGGCGGCGACGAGCTCGTCCTCGATGGCCTCGGCCGTGGCGTCGATGCCCTCCCGGGCTTCGTGCAGGTACCGGGCGTAGGCGGGAACCGTCAGGAAGCTGGGGAACTTGTCGCTCAGCGTGACCTCCTCGAAGATGTCACGCGCATCGGCAAAGCGGTCGCCGTCGAAGCGCTCCAGCCGGGCGAACTCCTCGTCCAGCATCTCCTCCACCCATTCCCGGCTGATGATTTCGCCGTGGTCCGTGATGGCGCGGGAGTAGATCCACTGCCACAACTGTGAGCGGGAGATTTCCGCGGTGGCGGCGTCCTCCATCAGGTTGTGGATGGCGACTGCGCCGTTGCCGCGCAGCCAGGACTCGATGTAGCGGATGCCCACCTCGATGTTGTTCCGGATGCCCTGCTCGGTGATGGTTCCCTGTGTGGCAGCCACGTTGATGAGGGCGCGGTCGTCCGGGGTAACGTCTTCCCGCAGTCGGTCCAGCTGGTTGGGACGGTCACCGAGGACGCCGTCGAACACCTCGCGGCACACGGGGACCAGGTCCGGGTGTGCCACCCAGGAACCGTCGAAGCCGTCGGCTGCCTCGCGGGTCTTGTCCGCGCGGACCTTTTCGAAGGCGTTGGCGTTGGCGGCCTCGTCCTTGCGGTTGGGAACGGCGGCGGCCATGCCGCCGATGGCCATGGCGCCGCGCTTGTGGCAGGCGCGCACCAGCTGTTCGGTGTAGGCCCGCATGAACGGAGCGGTCATGGTCACCTGGCCGCGGTCCGGCAGGACGAAACGCGGGCCGCGGGTGCGGAAGTTCTTGATGAGGGAGAAGATGTAGTCCCAGCGGCCGGCGTTCAGGCCGGCGGCGTGGTCCCGCAGCTCAAACAGGATCTCCTCCATCTCGAACGAGGCCGTGATGGTTTCGATCAGAACCGTGGCGCGGATGGTGCCCTGCGAGATGCCGAGCAGGTCCTGGGCCAGGATGAAGATGTCGTTCCAGAGGCGGGCTTCGAGGTGGTTCTCGATCTTGGGCAGGTAGAAGTACGGGCCCTTGCCCTGCGCCAGGAGGCGGCGGGCGTTGTGGAAGAAGTACAGGCCGAAGTCCACGATGCCGCCGGCGATTGGTTCGCCGTTGATCAGCATGTGCTTCTCCGGCAGGTGCCAGCCACGGGGCCGCACCACGATGGTGGGCAGCTCCTCTGCCGGGCGGAGCTTGTAGGCCTTGCTGTTATGTCCGTCGGTTGAAGTGAAGTCGATCCGGCGCTCCAGCGCGTCCGTGAGGTTCAGCTGGCCCTGGATGACGTTGCGCCACGACGGCGTGGAGGAGTCCTCCATGTCCGCGAGCCACACCTTGGCGCCGGAGTTCAGGGCGTTGATGGTCATCTTCTTATCCACCGGCCCGGTGATCTCGACCCGGCGGTCCTCCAGGCCCGGTGCCGGGGGAGCGACGCGCCAGTGCGGATCATTGCGCACGGACTCGGTCTCCCGCAGGAAGCGCGGATCCTGGCCCCTGGCGATGTCCTCCCGCCGCGCCCGCCGGGCCCGCAGCAGTTCCTCGCGCCGCCCGGCGGTTGCCTTGTGCAGCTTTGCAACGAAGGCGAGTGCGTCGGGGGTCAGGACCTCGCCCTGCCGGCAGATGGGCTGAGCGGTCAACGTGATCCCGTTGATAGTGAAGTTGTCAGTGAAGCTGTTCATGTCAGATCTCCTTGGAAGCCCCAACTGACTGGCAGTAGATGTCGTTTTGAGGGCTCAAAACGACATCTACTGCGATCTAGTTGGGAAAGTATTAGTGGAACTGGCCTTCTTCTGTGGATCCCACGAGAGCCAATGTGGATGCGTTCGGGTTGAGCGCAGTTGCGATGTCGTCGAAGTAGCCGGTGCCGACTTCGCGCTGGTGCTTGGTTGCGGTGTAGCCGCGGGACTCGGAGGCGAATTCCCTCTCCTGGAGCTCGACGTAGGCGCTCATGCCTTCACGGGCGTAGCCGTGGGCGAGGTCGAACATCGAGTAGTTCAGGGCGTGGAAGCCGGCCAGGGTGATGAACTGGAACGTGAAGCCCATGGCGCCGAGTTCGCGCTGGAACTTGGCGATGGTGGCGTCGTCCAGGTGCTTGCGCCAGTTGAACGACGGCGAGCAGTTGTAGGAGAGCATCTGGTCCGGGAACTCGGCCTTGACGGCTTCGGCGAACTTGCGTGCCAGTTCCAGGTCCGGAGTTCCGGTCTCCATCCAGATGAGGTCGGAGTACGGGGCGTAGGCCTTGGCGCGGGCGATGCAGGGTTCGATGCCGTTGCGGACCTTGTAGAAGCCCTCCGGGGTGCGGACCGGCTGTCCGCCTTCGCGGAGGATGAATTCCTGGTCGCGTTCGTCGACGTCGGAGGTAATCAGGGTGGCTGCCTCGGCGTCGGTGCGGGCGATGACGACGGACGGGGTGCCGGCGACGTCGGCGGCCAGGCGGGCCGCGTTCAGGGTCCGGACATGCTGCTGGGTGGGGATCAGGACCTTGCCGCCGAGGTGGCCGCACTTCTTCTCGGAGGCGAGCTGGTCCTCCCAGTGAACACCTGAGGCGCCGGCCTGGATCATGGACTTCATGAGCTCGTACGCGTTCAGCGGACCGCCGAAGCCGGCCTCGGCGTCGGCGACGATCGGGACCAGCCAGTCCTCAACAGTCTGGATGCCCTCGGAGAACTCGATCTGGTCCGCGCGGAGCAGTGCGTTGTTGATGCGGCGGACCACGGTGGGAACCGAGTTGGCCGGGTACAGCGACTGGTCCGGGTAGGTGTGGCCGGAGTTGTTGGCGTCCGCGGCGACCTGCCAGCCGGAAAGGTAGATGGCGCGCAGGCCCGCCTTGACCTGCTGCACGGCCTGGTTGCCGGTCAGCGCGCCCAGGGCGTTGGTGTACTTGCCGGTCTTGTGCTCCTCGGTGAGCTGCTTCCACAGCTTCTCGGAGCCGCGCTTGGCCAAGGTGTGCTCTTCGGAGACACGGCCGCGGAGGCGGACGACGTCGGCGGCTGAGTAGTCCCGAGTGACGCCTTCCCAGCGCGGGTTGGCAGCCCACTCGAGCTCCAGTGCGGCGGCCTGCGCTGTTGTGTCCTGGCCGGACGGCTGCTGGGTGGGCTCAAATGCTGCAGTCATCATTGTCTCCTTGTTAGCTCCCGGGCCATTCCGGGGGTTCTGGTTCCGGGCCGGCCGTTCCTGCGCCTTTGCAGGTCCGGCCAGTTTCCGGAGGGGTTTTCCTTCGTGACACCTACTTTTCTGCACTTCCAAAGCGCTTTCTAGAGGAAAAAGCTGGAAAGAAATGCATTTCTTCACGTATTCTTCAGAAATGTCGCCTTCAAGCTGGAACAGGGAAGTTTCGCAGCCGCCGTCGTCCTCGCCGTCGGCGGAACTGGACGTGATTGCGCTGGGCCGCCGGGTGCGCCACCTGCGCAAGCAGGCCGGCCTGACGCTCGATGACCTGAGCGCCGCCGTCGGGACCGCACCGAGCCAGCTGAGCCTCATTGAGAACGGCAAGCGGGAACCAAAACTCGGGCTGCTGCAGCACCTTGCCGGGGTGCTCGGCGTCGGCCTTGACCAGCTGCTGGGGGCCGAGCCGCCCAGCCGCCGGGCGGGCCTGGAAATCGAGCTCGAACGCTACCAGCGCGGACCACTCTATGAGTCACTGAACCTGCCCAAAATCCGCATCAGCTCGCGGTTGCCGATAGATGTGCTGGAGGCCCAGGTGGGGCTGCTGCAGGAGCTCGAACGGAAGATGAACGAGCAGGTGGCAACGCCGGAGGAAGCCCGCCGCGCGAACGGTGAACTGCGGGCCATGATGCGTGAACGCGGCAACTATTTTCCGGAGTACGAGGCCGAGGCGCAGAAGGTTCTCAAGGAGGTGGGTTACACCGCCGGGCCGTTGAGCCAGCACGTGATCGCAGACATCGCAGAGCACCTCGGATTCACCCTCCATCACGTGGGCGACCTGCCGCATTCCACGCGTTCGGTGACCGATTTGAAGAACCGCAAAATTTATCTGACGCAGAGCGAGCGGCAGGACCACGACCCCCGCTCCGTGCTGCTGCAGGCACTGGGCCACTACGTCCTGGGGCATGAAACGCCCCGCAACTACGGCGATTTCCTGGCCCAGCGGGTGGCCACGAACTATTTTGCGGCGGCGCTCCTGCTGCCGGAGCAGGCCACCGTGGAATTTCTGCAAAAAGCCAAGGCAGCGAAGGAGATCGCGGTGGAGGACATCCGGGACGCGTTCGCTGTGTCCTACGAAACCGCGGCCCACCGCTTCACCAACCTGGCCACCAGGCACCTGGGCATCACCACCCATTTTCAGAAGACCCACCAGAGCGGGATCATCTACAAGGCTTACGAGAACGACGGCGTGAACTTCCCGCAGGACCATACGGGGGCGATCGAGGGGCAGCCGTCCTGCAAGGCGTGGACGTCCCGCGCCGTGTTCGATGTGCCGGACAAGTTCAGCGCCTACAGCCAGTACACGGACACTCCGTCCGGCACGTACTGGTGCACGGCACGCACGGACAGGTCGGCCACGGGGCAGTTCTCGCTGAGCATCGGGGTCCCGTACCAGCACGTGAAGTGGTTCCGTGGACGCGAGACGACGGCCCGGGCAACGTCCAACTGCCCGGATCCCAACTGCTGCAAGCGCCCGCCGGCCGCGCTGACATCCGAGTGGGCCGGCAACGCATGGCCCTCGGCCCGCGCCCACTCCCACCTGCTCGCGGCCATGCCCCCGGGTGCCTTCCCCGGCGTGGACGAGACCGAGGTGTACACGTTCCTGCAGGCCCACTCGGGGAGCTGACCCGGACGCGCCTGCAGATCCTGCAGGCTTTCCCTGGACGCTCACGCACTCTTTCCGGACGCCGCCTGACTGCTTCCGGCTCGCGTGCGAGGCCACCCAGCGGAGGAAAATTTTTCGTTGAACATCCCGTGATAAAGGACACCGTGCAAAACTCCAAGGCTTTCCAGAGTGCCGGACCAGCGGCCGGTTTGCCCTAGAAAATGCACGTACTCGTGTAGTGAGCTACTGAAAGAGGCTGAGAATTCGGGATCACGCTCTTCGAGCGAATCCAGCTTTTGAGCGATGAGTACGGGGTCCATTGCGGTTAGTGCGGTGCCGCCAGAAATGTCGGCGTAAACCGGAAAGAACGCCATCATGTCCGCCAGGACCGGAACGGGGTCTGAAGTTGTCCCGTGCTCCTTGTGCCAAGCCATGAATGCGAGCAGGGAACCCATTTCCTGATCGCGCTGGTGCCACGCACAAGAAACTGGCCTGGGGGCGCGTTTCCCTGCTGCGTGCGTGCTGCGGGAGTTCCGTTTTCTCAGCCGGCGACGGCGTCATTTATTGGCCAAAATCGATCCTCACTGTGGATATCGAGACAGGTGAATTACCTTTCCAGCAACGCTACGAGCTGGGACACTGCGACTCCATGGGGTCGAATCCGTATGTGGAAAACGGCCAGCCTCGGTCCACCTCGGATCGCCCCACAGCCGGGAACCCTGAACCTCGCCCCAAGGTGACCGGACTATATTGGCCCTTGTCAGCCCACCCATCTGATTGCGGGAGCGTGCACCCATGGCCAAGGAACTTGCCACCCAACTCATCGAACAACTCCAGGCTGCCGGCGTCCGGCGGATCTACGGAATCGTCGGGGACAGCCTCAATCCGATTGTCGACGCCGTCCGCCAGACCGGCGGCTCGCAGCAGGGCGGAATCGACTGGATCCACGTCCGGCACGAAGAGGCCGCAGCCTTCGCCGCCGCGGCCGAAGCCCAGCTGACCGGACAGCTTGCCGTGTGCGCCGGCTCCTGTGGCCCCGGCAACCTGCACCTGATCAACGGACTCTACGACGCCAACCGTTCCGGCGCGCCCGTCCTGGCCATCGCCTCGCACATCCCGAGCAAGCAGATCGGCAGTGGCTTCTTCCAGGAAACCCACCCGGACCGGATCTTTAACGAGTGCTCTGTCTATTCTGAGCTCATCAGCACGGCGGAACAGGCGCCGCGGGTGATGCACAGCGCCATTCAACACGCCGTCGCTTTGGGCGGGGTCGCCGTCGTCACCCTGCCCGGCGACATTGCCGGTCTGGAGGCGACAGGCGAAACGCCGCTGCCCGCAAAGTTCCGCCCGGCCACGCTCACACCGGCACCGGAAAGCGTCCGGGAGCTCGCCGATGCCATCAACGCGGCGGACAAGGTGGCCATCTTCGCCGGGGCGGGCACGCAGGGAGCCCATGACGAGGTGATTGCGCTCGCGGACCTGATCGGCGCCCCTATCGGCCACACTCTGCGGGGCAAGGACTTCCTGCAATACGACAACCCGTACGACATCGGCATGACCGGCCTGCTCGGCTACGGCGCCGCGGCTGAGGGGATCGAGGACGCGGACCTGCTGCTCCTGCTCGGGACCGATTTTCCCTATGACCAGTTCCTGCCCGGCACCCGCACCGCCCAGGTGGACCGCGCCGCCCACAAGTTGGGCCGGCGGACCGACGTCGACATAGCCGTTCACGGCGACTTGCTGCCCACACTCGCGGCGCTGATGCCCCTGCTGGCTCCGAAGAAGAGCCGCCGCTTCCTAAACCAGATGCTCAAGAAGCATGACCGGCTCATGAACAAGGCCGTGGGCGCCTACACCCGCAAGGTGGAAAAGAAACAGCCGATCCACCCGGAATACGCCGCGTCCCTTCTGGACCAGGTGGCGGCCGAGGATGCCGTGTTCACTGCGGACACCGGCATGTGCAACGTGTGGACCGCCCGCTACATCAACCCGCTGGGCACCCGCCGGCTGATCGGATCGTACCTGCACGGCTCCATGGCCAACGCGCTGCCACACGCGATCGGCGCGCAACTGGCGTACCCCGGACGCCAGGTTATTTCGGTGTCGGGCGACGGCGGGCTGTCCATGCTGCTGGGCGAGCTCATCACCGTTGCCGCACACCGGCTGCCGGTCAACGTGGTGGTCTTCAACAACTCCACCCTGGGCATGGTCAAGCTGGAAATGCTGGTGGACGGGCTCCCCGATTTTGGCGTCGACGTGCCGGACGCCAATTATGCGGACGTTGCGAGGGCCCTCGGCTTCCACGCCGTCCGGGTCACGGATCCGGCACGGATCGAAGTGGCATACCGCGAGGCTTTCGCCCATCCGGGGCCGTCGCTGGTGGAGCTCATCACCGATCCGAAGGCCCTGTCGATACCGCCGAAAAGCACAGGCTCTCAGGTCCTCGGGTTCGCCACCGCCATGTCGAAGGTGGTCCTGAACCGTGGCACCGGCGAGGCAGTGAGCATGGCGCGCAGCAACCTCCGGAACATTCCGCGGCGTTAGCGGCCGTTCACCCGCAGATGCGCCGGCGGAAGGTGACCGAAGACGACGGCGGGCCCTCCCGCCGTCGTCAGATCCGTCGTCGTACGCGTTCGACGGCGGCAGGTACCAACGGCGGTTACTGCCCCCGGCGCTCAGCGGCGAGAAGCGCCGCCGTCCGTTCGATGAGGGCGTAGGGGATCGGCTTGCCGAGGGGGAACTTGAGCGTGCCCTTGGCCGCGCGGAAGGGCGCAATGTCCGCACGGTAGGCCTCGTCGCCGGACGGCACGGGGTACACCGAAATATGGTGCGCCCAGCCCGCGAAGTACACCACATACTTGCCGCCGAGCGTGACAGTGGGGATGCCGTAACTGATCATTTCGGCGGAACCCGGCACTGCCTGGCGGCATCTGCGCCGGATCTCCTGTAGGACATCCTGCACTTCGGCGGGAAACTGCCCGATGTACTCGTCAACGCTGTCGAAATGCTGGGCCACGCCGCGCTCCTCCACGATCCATCGGAATGCCTCGAGAATACGCCGCTCTGGGTGAGAGAGCGTTGCCGAAAACGTTGCGGAATGTGAGAGAGCATCGGAAATGTGAGACCAAAACGTCAACAAGCCGTGACCGTGCAGGCATCGATACTGTCAGCGCCCGGTGCTTGACTGTGGACATACGGTGTTCTCCGGACGAGCCGAGGACTGCAATGAACAGGATTCGCATGGCCAAAATGGTGGCGGCCTCGGCCGCTGTGGCGCTTGCCACGGCATGTTCGGCGCCGGTGCCGGAAATGTTGAAGGCCGACGGCGTGGAGCGCGTTTCGGTGGACGGAAGGGCTTACGCGTCTGAATTCCGTGCTTTCCGGGAGTCCGCTTTTGGCCTGGGTGAGGCGCTGCTGGCCGACGGTGGTAACGGTTCAGGTGGGAACGTGGTGTCCTCGCCCGGAAGCGTGCTGGTTGCCCTGGCGATGCTTCGGGCCGGCGCAACGGGGGAAACGGCTGCCGAGATGGACCGCGTGCTCGGTCTTCCGCAAAACGGGCGCGACGAGGCCATGAATGCGCTGCTCGCGTCCCTCGCGACGTTCGACGGAGACCCCGGCACCGTGGACGAGGAGAACCCGCCGCGGAAGCCTGTGATGCATGCCGTCAACGGAATGTTCGTGGACAAGGACGTGCCCACCGGCCGGGTTTCTCAGCACGCTGGCCAGGCACTACGGAACGGGTGTGTATCCCGTGGACTTCGCGAACGCTGCGGCCACGAAGCCCGCCATTGACACCTGGGTGAGCAAGAACACGGGTGGGCGGATCACGCAGGCGCCGGCGGACTACGACGTCCGCAACACGTTCAGCCTGCTCAACGTCCTGTACTTCGCCGCGGCCTGGCAGGAGCCGTTCGACCCCGTCGACACGTCGGACACCCTGTTCACCAAGGCCGGCGGCGAGCAGGTCATGGTGCCCACGATGAACAACGTGCTCTTGATGCCTTACGCAGAGGGGAAAGGCTGGCGCGGCGTCGATTTACCGTACGCGGAAGGATTCGTGATGCGCCTGGTTCTGCCGGACGCCGGAACTGGCGCGGAACCCAATCCGGACTCCAACCTGCAGCCCGGCGTCCCGGCTTTCTCCGCAGCGGAACTGGCCGACATCGCCGAAGGCCTTGACGGCGCTCGCCCGCAGACGGTGCAGATCCAGCTGCCGCGCTGGGACCACAAAAGCCGCTTCGACCTCCGCGAGGTCCTGGCCTCATTGGGACTGGACAAGATGCTGATCACCAGCCAGGACTTCAACGCCATACAACCGGGACTCCAACTGACCCAGCTTGCCCAGGCCGCAAACATCACGGTGGCCGAAAAGGGAACCGTGGCGGCAGCCGCCACGCAATTCAACGGGGCGGTTTCGGGCGCGCCGATGCCTGCCCACGCCATCAATTTCGACCGGCCGTTCCACTACCAGGTGGTGCACGTTGACACCGGCCTGCCGCTCTTCATGGGAACAGTGGCCGACCCCCGCTCCTGACCCCCAACCCTTCCTCAGGTCCTGCAGCAAGAACCGGAACCCTTCCTCACGCGTTGAGGAAGGGTTCCGGTTTTTGGTGTGGAAGGTGAGGAAGGGTTTCCTACCGGGTTTAGCGCGGGCCGCCCTGCCAGAGGGCATCGAACGGCGCGCCGGAGGCCACCCGGTTGCGGATGCCCGCGGTCACGAAGTCCTTCGCAGTCCGCGCAGCCTCCAGCGGCGAGGCACCCTTGGCCAGCTCGGCCGTCACGGCCGCGGCGAGCGAGCAACCGGCTCCGGAGACGGCCACCTCGCCGACCTTCGGCGCGCTCAGGACCTCAAGGGTTTCGCCGTCGTAGAAGACGTCGACGGCATCGGGCCCGGACAGCCGCACGCCGCCCTTGGCCAGGACCGCGGCTCCGCTCAGCTCGTGGATGCGGACAGCCGCAGCCTTGAGGGATTCGACGTCGGTGATCTCCAGCCCGGACAGGGACTCGGCCTCAAAGTGGTTGGGCGTGACGAACGTGGCCAGCGGCAGGATCTGCGACTTGAGTGCCTTGTCCGTGTCCAGCGCGTGGCCCGGCTCCTGGCCCTTGCAGATGAGGACCGGGTCCAGGACAACGTTGCTGAATGAGCCCGAGTCCAGCGCGGACGCAACCGTCGAAATGGTGGCCGGACTGCCCAGCATGCCGATCTTCACGGTGTCCAGCACAGAAGGTGCGCCGGAAGCGGCACCGTACGCCGCCGTCGTCGCCTCCAACTGGTCCGCGATGACCTGCTGGTCCACCGGGACAAACCGGTGGTTCCAGCTGTCCTTCGGGTCGAACGAGACGATGCAGGTCAGGTTGGCGATGCCGAAAACCCCCAGTTCCTGGAACGTTTTCAGGTCGGCCTGGGCCCCGGCGCCGCCGGTCGCCTCCGAACCGGCGATGGTCAGGACGACGGCGGGAGCGGCGGTGGTGCCGGAAGCGGCGTCGGACGCCAGGGCAGAAGAGTCAAACGCGGTGGAAGTCATGCCCCCATCCTGCCACCGGCCACGAGGCGCCCGCATTGTGCCCATGAACAGACGTGCCCATGAACAGTATGACCAAAACAGGTGGTGGCCCCGGTCGCAGGCACTAGGGTGGCGGGCGGCGTTGCTTACTTGCCGCGCCGAATCCAGGAAGGTTCACTGATGAGCACCCAACTGTCAGAAGCAGCACAAACCCGCCGGGCGGTCGGCAACATCCTCAAAGGCTCCGCCGGCAACCTCGTGGAGTGGTACGACCTCTACGTCTACACAGTCTTCGCGGCGTACTTCCAGTCGCACTTCTTCAGTTCAAAGGACGAGCTGCAGGCCGGCCTTGAGGCGATGGCCGTCTTCTCGACGTCGTTCCTCATGCGCCCCATCGGCAGCTGGTTCTTCGGACGCTACGCCGACCGCAACGGACGCAAGGCCGCCCTGACCCTGAGCGTGACCCTTATGTCGGCGGGCTCGTTCGCGATCGCCATCCTCCCCACCCAGGACGTCATCGGGATCTGGGCCCTGGTCCTGCTGATTCTCATCCGCGTGCTGCAGGGCTTCTCCGTGGGCGGCGAATACGGCACCAGTGCCACCTACATGTCCGAGGCCGCCACCTCCAAGCGCCGCGGCTTCTTCTCCAGTTTCCAGTACGTGACACTGGTGGGCGGACAGATGCTGGCCCTTCTGGTCCTGGTGGTCCTCCAGAACTCCTTGGGCGACGGCCTGCTGAAGGAGTGGGGCTGGCGCATCCCGTTCGCCATCGGCGGCGTGGCGGCGCTGGTGGTGCTGTGGCTGCGGCGCTCGATGGAGGAGACCGTTTCCGAGGAGCAGGTCCGGGCCGCCAAGGCTCCTGCCGTGTCCGGCGAGGCCCAGCCCGGTACCCTGCGGCTGCTCTTTACCCGGCACTGGAAGCCGCTGCTGACCTGCATCGGTGTGACCCTGGGCGGCACCGTGGCCTTCTACACCTACACCAACTTCATCCTGAAGTTCATGAACGATACGTCCGGCATCGCGAAGACGGACACGTCGGTGATCAACTTCTGGGCGCTGTTCATCTTCATGCTGCTCCAGCCCGTCTACGGCATCATTTCCGACAAGGTGGGCCGCAAGCCGCTGCTCCTCTGGTTCGGCATCACCGGCGTGCTCTTCACCTGGCCGCTGCTCTCCTCCCTGGCCGGCACCAAGGATCCCTTCACCGCGTTCCTGCTGATGATGGGCGGCCTCCTGATCGTGGGCGGCTACACCTCCATCAACGCCCTCGTGAAGGCCGAGCTCTTCCCGGCCTCCATCCGTGCGCTCGGCGTGGGCCTTGGCTACGCCATTGCCAACTCGCTGTTCGGCGGCACGGTTCCGCTGATCGGCGCCGCGCTGCAGAAGTCGAACCAGGTGGACCTGTTCTTCACGTACGTCACCATCGCGATCGGTGTGTCCCTGCTGGTGTACATCTTCGCGCTCAAGAACAAGAAGACCAGCCACCTTGACCGCGAGCAGGGCCACGCCTGGTCCAGTACGGCTCCGTCCGGCGCCCCGACGGGCGCCGCGCGCAAGGATGACGACGACGACTTCGTCAACGCCTGACCTCCAGTTACGCACTGCCTCAGTTACGTATGAATGCGGTAACGCACGACGGCGGGTGGCCGGCACCGCGGTGACCTTTGGGTCCCCGGGGCGGCAGCCCGCCGTCGTCCATTACCAGAGTTGCGCGCAGGTGAGTCCGGCACTTCGGGGGCCGGTGATGGTGCTAACCGAGCTACGCGTAGTCCCTGCAGCGGGGCGGCCGCCATTTCGACGGAACCGTGCACGTTCGACGTTCAGCAACGTCTAGCCGGCAGGGATCCGTCGAAACGGGGCGGGGTATCCAACGCCCGAAGCAGCCGGTACTTGAACTCCTGTTCCCGGAACAGGTCCTTCCACTCGACGCGGACGAAAATCCACCCCTGCTCCATGAGCGCTTTTTCTCGTCGGCGCTCCTGGTATACGACCTCGCTTGTGGGCTGGTAATCGAAGTACTTTGTCTTACCGTCGAACTCTAGTGCCACCCTTTGTACAGGCCAGGCAAAGTCCAGCCGATGTTCGCCCAAAGGCGTCCGCACCACGTATTGCAGCTCCGGCGCGGGGATCCTAAGTCTGTGAATGAGTTCCCGGGTCAGGCTCTCTCCGGCAGATTCGGAGCGGGCGTCCACCAACTCCAGAGCCCGGCGCAACGCCATGACGCCGTTACGGCCCGCCGACGCGGTGCAGTAGTCCCGCAGCAGGTGTAGGTCAGCCCCCAGACGCGCGGCGTGGTCCATCAGAATCACGGATTGGCGCACGTTAAACATCAGGCAGCAGTCCGCTACAGTCCGCTCCAACGAGGTGCAAGGCAGGTTATTCACAAAGGTCACCTCACGGCTGCTCAGACGCCGGGTATGGGCCACCACGCCGCGCCCGTGCGAAACTCCCGACGGGCAGCCAGCCTGGGTCAGATGGACCATATCGTCGACTCCCCACAGGTGGAGGCTCTGCAGACTGGCACCTGAGGTGTGGCTGTAAACGAAGCCTCCCGCCGACGTCGTGCGTGTCCCATGGGCATGGGCGTAGATCAGCTGTCGGCGGCGGGCAGAGGAGCTCAGGTCAGTCCACCATTCGCCGCGTGCGTAGCAGCCACGGCGAACCCGGACCAGCGTTCCGTCCTGAACCCGTTTGGCGATCGCCCGCGAGTTCAGCCCGCGCTGCAGGAGTTGCTCGGTGCGCCAGAGGTTCTTGCCTGCGGGCAGCCCGGCTAAGGATTGGTTCATGTTTCCACCATGGCCGTTCTGGAATCGGAGGCCCAGAGACTATCCCCGCTATGTGGAAACAGCCCGTTTAGACGATTCCGTGCCCGCAAGACGTTCCGCGACGTCTAGTGGGCAGGGAACCGGCGAAACGGCGGCGGCGCGGCGCGGGACCCTAGGAGTAGTACCGCCCCAGCGTTTCGGCCTTGAACTCGAAGAAGTCGCCGGAGTCGATCGCCAGCCGGGCGTCGTCCACCAGCTTCACTACGAAGCGCTCGTTGTGGATGGAGATGAGCGTGGCGGAGAGCATCTCCTTGGCTTTGAACAGGTGGTGGATGTAGGCCCGCGAATAGTTCAGGCACGCATAGCAGTCGCAGCCGTCCTGCAGCGGACCGAAGTCGCGCTTGTACGTGGCGCCGGAGAGGTTGAAGCGGCCATCGGGCGTGTAGAACGCCGAGTTCCGGGCCACCCGCGTGGGGGAGACGCAGTCGAAGGTGTCGGCGCCGTTCTCGATGGCCGTGAAGATGTCGTCCGGCTCCGAGATGCCCAGCAGGTGCCGCGGCTTGTTCTCGGGCAGCTCCTCGTTGCACCAGCGCACGATGGTGCCAAGGTTCTCCTTCTCGAGGGCACCGCCAATCCCGTAGCCGTCGAAGTCCATGGCGCCAAGGTCCCGGCAGGCCTTCCGGCGCAGGTCCTCGTACTGGGCGCCCTGGATCACTCCGAACAGGGCCTGGTAGGGCTTTCCCACCCGGGAAGAGGTGAGCCGGAAGTGCTCGTCCAGGCACCGCAAAGCCCAGAGCCGCGTGCGCTCGAGCGATTCCTCCTGGTAGCCGCGCGAGTTCTGCAGCGTGGTGAGCTCGTCGAACGCGAACATGATGTCCGCGCCGATCTGGTGCTGGACCTGCATGGAGATCTCGGGCGAGAAGCGGTGGCGGTCGCCGTTGAGGTGGCTCTTGAACCACACGCCGTCGTCATCCACGTGCGCCAGGCGTTCCTTGCCCGGCGCCACCGCATCGTCCGGGCCGGAGGAGTCAACCGATTTCATGTCGATGACCTTTTTGAACCCCGAGCCGAGGCTCATCACCTGGAAGCCGCCGGAATCGGTGAAGGTGGGTCCCTGCCAGTTCATGAACGCGCCGAGGCCGCCCGCTTCGTCGAGGATCTCCGGGCCGGGCTGCAGGTACAGATGGTAGGCGTTGGCCAGCAGGGCCTGGGCGCCGAGCTCGGCCATGGACTCGGGGAGAACGGACTTCACCGTGGCTTTGGTCCCGACGGCGATGAAGGCCGGCGTCTGGATCTCGCCGTGCGGGGTGGTGATGGTGCCCGTCCGGCCGAGGAACCCGCCTCCGTTGGCGGCCTCCTGTTCGGGAGTGGGGCTGCACGTTTCCGGGAGCCGCTTGCCCACGCGGAAGGAAAACTCGGACTGGCGGGCGGCAGGCGCCGGCGCCGAGGGGGAGGGCGGTTCAGGATTGGCTGGCACGGTTCAAGTGTGCCAGCTAACAGTAGCGATCCTTCACTGGATGGGTTCTGATGTGGGGTAGTTCTCAGAGCGCCAGTCGTCCCACAGCGAGCGGATCGTTTCCATGCTGCCGGCGCCCAGATCGTACAGTGACAGGATCACTATCGACCCGCCGTCGGGCCTGTGCTCGGGAACCACGGGCTGGTCCGCCACGACCAGCAGGCCGTCGCCGTGCTCCGCGTAGCTGTCCACGGTGAGCCCCGCCTGGTGGTTGGTTTTGTACCAGACCCTGCCCGAGATCTCCTCGCCGGTGCCCAAGGTCAGCGAGTACTGTTCACCAGGGGCAGGGATATCCTTCAGCCCGAGTTTCTCGATCGCGGAGCCACCCGTGCCCGGGACGGAAAAATAGCAGGTCCGGCGCTTTCCGTGCGGGTGCCGTTCAAGCGCAAACCTCAGCTGTTGCAGGAACGTGAGCCAGCCCTGCGTGATGTCCTCATCCCAGGCAGCCCATTCGGAGTTGTGGTCCATCGCGGCGCGCGTGACGCTGACCTCGGTCCCGGTGGGCACCGGCTTCAGCGCGAAGATGTCGCCGCCGTTGACCGTCAGCGTGGTGTGGTCCGGCCCTTCAACCACGTTCTTGCTGAAGTAGATCTCATTAATCTCCGCAGCCAGCTCGTCGGCTTCCCAGCCATGCCATTGCGCGACCTTTGAGGGTTCACGCAGCATCGTCCAAACCTGTGGCGCGTCCGAATTGATCACAACGCTGAGATTGTTCGTCATGGGCTGAATCTACAACTTGGGGCGCAACCCGGGCTAGAGGAATTTCCGGTGGAAAACGGCGCCAGCCGTCCCCGGGGAAAAACGCAGAGCCGCTTAGCCCCGCACAGATTCCAGCTCGTTCGCAATCCGACGCTCCAGCTCCGACCCGCTGATGGTCTGCGATCCGCCGTGGGCGCGCAGGAACAGCAGCGATTCCAGGCGCAGCTGCCGCCACTCGCGCTCGGCCTCGTGGTTGGAGTTGTCGATGGAGCGGAAAATCTCTTTGTCGTACAGGTTCGGCTCGTTCAGTGAGCGCTGGCGGACCCGGGCCTGCATCCGCGCCTTGAACGGGTCGGTCTCCTGGTTCTCCGGAGCCCGGAGCAGCTTCTCGTATACGGCGGCGCGGTCCTTGTGCCCCGTCTGCCGGCACACGTAGCTGGACAGCGCGAGCGACGCCTCCACCGACGCCCAGCGGCCCGGATTGCCGTCGAAGGGCAGCACATTCAGCAGGTCGGCCACCGTCAGCGACGCCTCGGCATCCTTGAGCATGATGAACAGCTCATGCGCGAGGTCGCTCAGGTCCTTCAGGCAGCTGCCCGACTTGGTGTTGATGCCCTTGACCAGCTTGTCGGCCAGCAGTTGCACCCCCACGGAGTCCGGATGGGCCTCCGCCACGGCCTCCACCACCGACTCGGGCGTTCCGGCGGGCTCCGGGATCAGTGCGAGGTCTTCGGCGCCGGGACCGATCACCACCGGGGTGGTGGACGGCAGCGGAGGTACGACGACGGCGGTAGGCGCCGTCCGCGCGGGCCCCCCGGCTGCTTCGTTCCCCACAGCCGAAAGGGGAGTGCCGGCGTCGGCCGCCTGGGCGTCCGCTGTTTGGGTGGCACCGTCCGCCGTCCCGGCGCCGTCTGCGGCTGCGCTGTTTGCGACTGCGCCATCTTCGACGACGGCAGCGGTCTTGGGCGCTACGGTGTCTGCGGCCTCCGGGGAGGGGAAGCCGTCAGTCTCCGGGGAAGGGATCCGGACGGACGAGCCTGCCGCGATGCGCAGCGTGCCGCCGCCGGTGAGGGTCGCAAGGACGATCGCGGGGCTGCCGAAATCATCGGTTTCCACCTCCACGGAGTGGATTTCCGCGGACCGCTCACCGTCCGGCAGCAGAAGGTGATCCCCCGCCCGCAGAGAGCCCGCCTGCTGTTCGAGGTAGGTCTTGGCAGCTGCAGGGTGGTTCATCGGGAGTCCTTAAGTTCTCTTGCGGTCCGCCCAACAGTCTACAAAGGAGAGGGTGCGAAGTCGGGGAGGCGCGGGCTCCCGGGCGTCAGGCGCCCACCCCGGCGTAGGCCAAAGCCTGCCGCACCAGGGCGCCGCGGCCGCCGGTGAACTCCAGCTGCACACCGTCGCTGAGCACTTCCTGGGGAGTCATCCAGGTCAGCTCCAGCGCGTCCTGGCGGGGGTCGCATTCGCCGGTCACGGGGATGATGTACGCCAGTGAGACGGCGTGCTGGCGGTCGTCGGTGAAGCCGGTGTGGGACGGTGCCGGGAAGTATTCGGCCACGGTGAACGGCACGGGGCTGATGGGGAGCTGGGGGAATGCCAGCGGGCCGAGGTCCTTTTCCATGTGGCGAAGGAGGGCGGCGCGGATGGTCTCGCGGTAGAGCACCCGGCCGGAGACGAGGGACCGGACCATAGTGCCGTCCTCGTCCGCCTGCAGCAGCGTGCCCACCTCGTTGACGAACCCGAGCGGATCCAGCCGGACCGGCACCGCCTCCACGTAGACCATGGGGAGCCTGCCTCTGGCTTCGAAGAGATCTTCGTCCGAGAGCCAGCCGGGGTTGGGGTCAGGGGTGCGCACGTTCATGAATCATTTTTACCCCATCGCCACAGGTCCGGCCGCCGAGGCGTGAGATCCCGACGCTTTGCGGCCGTCAAAGCGACGGGATCTCGCCACTCGATTTGGGCTACGAAGGGCGCCTGGCCGAGATCCAGAGGGGTGCCCGCTGTCCCGCCGCACCGCCATTGTCCGGGTGCGCAACATGCAGGGTGCGTCCGAAGGCCTCCTCGGTCAGCGTCACGTCGTGTCCCGCGACCGTGAGGCGGTCCCGCAGTGCCTCAAGATCCCCGCTGTACTCGAATCCCAGGCCCGCATGCGCGGTGCCCGTGCCTGGACGCGCCATCAGCACACCGCCGTTCTTGGCCGTGAAATCGGCGGTTTCGTCGTCGTCCGGGACCGGCCGGAACCGGGCGCCGATGTCCCGCAGTGCCTGGGCGGCGGCTGTCACGTCCTCGCTGAACCAGACCTCCACCACGGCCAGCGCCGGATCCGCATCCGCACAGTTGGCCCCGTGGCCGGCCTTGTCGGCGAAGAAGCTGAAGCCGTCCGCGCCCGTGATCCGGCACGAGTCGCCATGGTCCGCCCGGACGAGCTCGGCGGAGGAGGTGTCCGATTCCGCGCCGGACTGGTTGGTGCGCCGGGCAAACTCCTCGAGATCGCCGACCTCCACGCCAAAGTGCGTGACGCCGTCCTCCGCCGCGCCCGGCTCGGCCTGGTGCAGCGCCAGCCGGCCCGCTCCGGCGTCGTACTCCCGCCAGGAGCCCTCGTCGGTGGACTTGATCATCCCCAGGTCAGTGAGGAGCCGCTCCCAGGGTTCAACCCGGGACGTGAAATGGATGGGGCGGACACGAAGCATGCTCTCTCCTCGAACTCGAAACACCTGGATCCCGAAAAGGCGCCGACATGGCCATGATGCCACGTCTTGAATCGCGTGGCACCGGGGTGAATCACGGGGCGGCCGGGGCAGAATGGGCGCATGGCCGTTGAACTCGAGGAACTGTTGGTGCCCGATGCCGCCGCCTGGCGGACGTGGCTGGAATCCCACCACAGCGACAGCCCCGGCGTGTGGCTCGTCCTGCACAAGAAAGGCGGCAACGTTACCGAACTCGATTACGACGCCGCCCTGGACGAGGCGCTGTGCTACGGCTGGATCGACGGCCAGGTCAAGAAGCGCGACGGCGACAGCTACCTCCAGCGCATGACCCGCCGGGGCGCCAAGAGCCCCTGGTCCGAAAGGAACGTGGGCCACGTGGCCCGCCTTGAAGCGGAAGGGAAAATGACAGTCCCGGGGCGTGCCGCCGTCGACGCCGCCAAGGCCGACGGCCGCTGGGAGGCCGCCTATTCGGGACAGGCGACGGCGGAGGTCCCGGCTGATCTGGCCGCCGCCATCGCCGCCGTGCCCGAGGCGCAGGCCATGTTCGATGTGCTGACCTCGGTGAACCGGTACGCGCTGATCTACCGCACCAACTCGGTCAAGCAGGCAGCCACCCGGGAGCGGAAGATCGCCGGATTTGTCGGGATGCTGGCGCGCGGCGAGACGCCGTATCCGCAGAAGAAGCGCCCCGGGCCGAATTCCGCGGGTTGAGCCTGCCGAACACGGTGCCGGTAGGCAAAAGGCCGTCCGCGCTAAAATTGATGCCAACTCTCCAATACGAACGGCGAACATGCAGCGGTATTCCCTACGCACGCTCGGCCCCCGTGGGCGGTGGATTGCGCTGGCGGTGATCCTGGCTCTGGTGCTGTCCACGGCTACGATAATCGGCCTGGCCAGCCGTTCAAACGACGGCGGAACACCGGGCGGCGCCGGACCCCAGGGCGACGGAACGCAAGGCAGCGGCACCCAGAGTGCAGCCCCGAAATCGTTCAGCAGGCCCGAGGGCGCCTCACAGTTCCGGCCCTCCTACCACCTCACCCCTGCCAAGGAGTGGATGAACGATCCGCAGCGGCCCTTTCTGCTGGACGGGGTGTGGCACTACTACTACCTCTACAACGCGGACCACCCCGAGGGGAACGGCACCGAATGGTTCCACGTGACCAGCACGGATCTGGTGCACTGGAAGGACGAAGGCGTAGCCATCGAGAAGTTCAAGAACGGCCTCGGGGACATTGAGACCGGCAGCGCCGTGGTGGACCAGGACAACTCCGCCGGCTTCGGCAAGGGTGCCGTCGTCGCCGTCATGACCCAGCAGGACAAGGGCGTGCAGCGGCAGTCGCTGTTCTACTCCACGGACAAGGGCTACACGTTCAAGGCCGCCGACGGGAATCCGGTCATGGACAACCCCGGCGCGCAGCACTGGCGAGATCCCAAAATCATCCGTGACGAGGCCCGCGGACAGTGGGTCATGGCGTTGGCCGAGGGGGAGAAGATCGGCCTGTACACCTCGAAGAACCTCAAGGACTGGCGCTATGTGTCCGGCTTCGAACGGAAGGGCCTGGGGATCCTCGAATGCCCTGACCTCTTCCAGCTGGATGTCGACGGCGACTCCGCCAAACGCACGTGGGTCCTGGCAGCCAGCGCGAACGGCACCGCGGAAGGCCGGACCACCGGGGTTGCCTACTGGACCGGGACCTTTGACGGGACCACGTTCACCCCCGCAGACGACAAACACCAATGGCTCGACGCCGGCTCCGACTTCTATGCCGCCGTCACCTGGGACGATCCCCGGCTCCCGGAAAACGAACGGATGGCGTCCCGCCACGCGATCGGCTGGATGAACAACTGGACGTACGCCCGGCAACTGCCCACCACCGACTGGCAGGGCGGCGCCGACTCGATCGTCCGGGACATCCGGCTGAAGACCGTGCAGGGCAGGCCAACGCTCGTCTCCACTCCGACGCCGGCCCTGTCCGCGCTGGACGGTGAAGCCAGGACCGCGGCCACCAGGGCGCTCACCCCGGCGGGCGCCGGCGAGCTTCCCGCGCCCTCAAGCGGAGCGTACCGGCTGGATGTGACGCTGGAACGGGCAGCGGGCGACGACGGCACGGAAGCCGTGCTGAAGCTAGGCAACGGCGGTTCGGACTATGCCACGGTGGGTTACAACTTCGAGGCTGGTACCGCGTGGGTGGACCGTGCGGCCATGGTCCCGGGCGCGGAAGCCCTCGGACCGCTCTTCACGGACCGCAGGAGCGCGCAGGCCCCGCCCCGCGGCGGCAGCGCGCCGGGCAGCTCACCGGAAAGGGGCAGCGTGGACCTGACCGTGTTCGTGGACTATTCCTCGGTGGAGGTCTTCGTGAACGGCGGCGAGCAGACCCTGACGTCGGTGGTGCTGCCGAAGTCCGGGCAGCCGGCGGTCAGCGCCGCCACGGCCGGCGGGACGCTGACGCTGAAGTCGTTCAAGTACACCCCGCTGGCCACTGTGCTGACGGCACGCTAAAGGCCGGCGCAGGCGAAGGTCAGTCGGACTCGAGCGGGAACGCCACGGCTTCCCCCACCACGCGCAGGCACAGCTCCGTGCCGGGCTGGGCGATGGACGCGTTCCAGTGCCGGATGGTGATCACTTCACCGCCGCCGGGATAGCGGTGGTCGGGCATGGCGCCCGCCAGTTTCGGCGGCACGGCCAGCTTGAGCCGCACGGTGGTTTCGGGGCCGAAGTAGTCGGTGTCCACCACCACGCCGCGGATGGGTCCGTCCTCGGCGATCCGGATCTGCTCCGGACGCAGCATGAGCTGGACGCGGCCCTGCGCGGGCGGACGCCGGACGGGGATCCCGCCCAGCGAGCAGGTGGCCAGAGAGCCTTCCATCCAGGCATCGAGGATCACGGCGTCGCCCAGGAACTCGGCCGTGGCGCGGTCCGCCGGCCGGGTGTACACCACGAACGGGTTGCCGATCTGTGCCAGCTTGCCGCCCCGCATGACAGCCACCTGGTCCGCGAAGGAGAGCGCCTCGGCCTGGTCGTGCGTCACGAGGATGGTGGTCACCCCGGCCTCGTTGAGGACCTTGGCCACCGCGCGCCGGGTGGCGACGCGCAGCCCGGCGTCGAGGGCGGAGAACGGCTCGTCCAGCAGCATGAGTTCGGGTTCCCGGGCCAGTGCGCGGGCCAGGGCGACGCGCTGCTGCTGCCCGCCGGAGAGCTGGTGCGGCCGGCGCTTGGCCATGGCCGTGTCCAGCGACACCATCTCGAGGAGGTCGTTGACCCGCGCGTTAACCGCGCGCCGGCCGCCGTCGAGCTTTGACGCGCTGAGCCCGAACGCGATGTTCTGCCCCACCGTCAGGTGCGGGAACAGGGCACCGTCCTGCGCCACGTAGCCGACGTGGCGCTTGTGCGCCGGTTTCCACACGCCGTCGCCCGCCACCGGGGAACCGTTCAGCGAGATGCTGCCGGTGCCCGGGTGTTCAAAGCCGGCGATCAGCCGGAGCAGGGTGGTCTTGCCAGAACCCGAGGGGCCCACGATCGCGGTGGTTCCGCCCTTAGCCACGGACAGGTTGACGCCCTTGAGGACGGCCTGCGAGCCGAAGTTCTTGGTGACGGCGTCGATCTCCAGGTGGCTGTTGGTGCTTGGCGCCACGGACCGTGAAATCCGTGGTTCCGGAAGCCTGGACGGGGATTGTTCGGTCACTGTCCCGCTACTTTCTTGGACTGCTGGAAGAGCAAATAGGTCATGGGCGCCGAGATCACGATCATGAGCAGGGCGTACGGCGCAGCCCCGGCGTAGTCGATTTCGCTGCTCTTGCTCCAGAACTCGGTGGCCAGGGTCCGGGTTCCGTTGGGGGAGAGCAGCAGCGTGGCCGTCAGTTCGTTGGCGATGCCGAGGAACACCAGCGCCGCGCCGCCGGCGGCAGCGGGGGCGGTGAGCCGGAGCGTCACGCGGATGAAGGACAGCAGCGGGGGCGTCCCCAGGGCCTGGGCTGCCTCGTCCAGTTCCTTGGGCGCCTGCGCCAGGCCAGCACGGATGTTCACCAGCGCGCGCGGCAGGAAGAGGAGGATGTAGGCGGCCACCAGGACGCCCGCCGTCTGATAAACATTCGGGAGCAGCCGGATGCTGACGGTGACGAAGGCCAGGGCCACCACAATGCCCGGCATGGAGCTGGTGACGTAGTTGGAGAGTTCCAGTGCCTTGCTGAACCAGCCGGCATGCCGGACGGCAAGGTACGCCATCGGGAAAGCGACAACGGTGGTGGCCGCGGCGCCCGCCAGCCCGTACAGCAGGGTCTGCCACAGGGCCGGAACGAATTCGTCTGCTGCCCAGATTTCCGCTCCGCCGGCAAAGATCCAGCGGAGCACGAACAGCAGCGGCAGCCCGAAGGCCAGCAGGGTCAGGCCGAGCAGTGCCAGCTGGGCCGGCACCTGGTAGGCGTGCAGGGGCAGGCGCAGGGCCCTGGCCTGCGCGCCGGATCCCACGCGGGCGTACCGGGCCGTGCCGCGGCTGCGCACCTCGACCAGCAGCAGCAGGAGGCAGAAGAACACCAGCACACTGGCCAGCATGGTGCCTGCGGTGCCGTTGAAGGTGGACTGGTACTGCACCATGATGGCGGTGGTGAACGTGTCGAACCGGATCATCGCGAAGGCGCCGTACTCGGCCAGCAGGTGCAGCGCCACCAGCAGCGCGCCGCCGGTCATCGCGATCCGCAGCTGGGGCAGTACCACCCGGAAAAACGCCCGCCAGGCCCCGAGGCCCAGGGACGCGGCAGACTGCTCGACGGCGGGATCCAGGCGGCTCAGCGTCGCGGCGGCGGGAATGTAGACCAGCGGGAAGTAGGAGAGCGTGGCGATCAGCACGCCCGAAAACAGGCCGTGCAGCGAGGGCACCGCGGAAACCCACGCATAGCTGTTGACGAACGCGGGGATGGCCAGCGGCGCCGCAAGCAGCACGGCCCAGACCTTCTTCCCGCGGAGCGTGGTCCGTTCCACGAGCCATGCGCCGCCCACACCCAGGACGAGGCAGAGCGGCACCGTGAGCAGAATCAGGAGCACGGTGTTGAGCAGCAGCTCACCGACGCGCGGGCGCACGATCAGTGCAAGGGCGGTGTCCCAGCCCGTGGCCGCGGTCATCACCGCGACGTAGCCGAGGGGAACGAGGGAAAACAGGGCGATCAGCACCGCCATGACGCCTACTGCGGAAACGCCGAAAGGCGGGCGGGGGCGCTTGCCCCGGCCCGCCGTCGTCGTGCTTCCGGATATTTCCGGCGCCGATACTTGGGTGGTCACAGAATTAGAGCAGTCCTGCCTTGGTCATCAGCTCGGTGACCTTCGCGGAGTTCAGCTTGGCGGGGTCCACGGTGGGAGCGTCGAGTTCCTTGATGGGAACCAGCTTGTCGTTGGCGGGGACGCCGGAAGCGATGGCGTATTCGAAGGACGTGCCCTTCTGCAGGACTTCCTGGCCCTTCTTGCCGGTGATGAACTTCAGGAAGGCCTGGGCGTTCTCGGCGTTCTTCGAGGACTTCAGCACGCCGCCGCCGGAGACGGACAGGAACGCGCCCGGGTCCTGGTTCTTGAAGTAGTAGGGCGTGACGTTCTTGGAGTTCTCGCCCGTCTTCGCCTGGTCGCCGTAGTAGTAGTAGTGGTAGATCAGCGCGGCGTCGACCTCGCCGGCGTTCACTGCCTTCATGGCGGTGCTGTTGCCCTTGTAGGCCGTGAAGTTTTCCTTCATGCCCTTCAGCCACGCCTCGGCCGCGGCTTCGCCCTTGAGCTCAACGAGGGCGGAGACGATGGCCTGGAAGTCGGCGCCGCTCGGGGAGGCGGCCCACTTGCCCTTCCACTCCGGCTTGGCCAGGTCCAGCATGGACTTGGGCAGCTTGTCCTCGGAGATCTTGTTCTTGTCGTACACCAGGACGGTGGAGCGCGCGGCGATGCCGGTCCACTTGTTGGTGCTGGGGCGGAACTCCGCCGGAACCTGGGCCACCGTGTCCTTGTTGACGTCGGCGAACAGGCCGGCGTTCTCCACCTGCGCCATTGCGGGGGAGTTTTCGGTGAGGAAGACGTCCGCCGGTGAAGCCGCGCCTTCCTGGACAATCTGGTTGGACATCTCGGTGTCATCACCCTGGCGGAGCGTCACCTTGATGCCGGTTTCCGCGGTGAACGCGTCCACCCATTCCTTGGTGAGGCTTTCATGCTGGGCGTTGTAGACCGTGATCTCGCCCTTGGAGGCGTCAGCGGAGGACGAGGCAGCGGGGGAGGTGCTGGAGCCGCAGGCCGAGAGGCCAAGGGCTGCGGTGGCGGCGATCGCGATGCCGGCCAGCGCGTTGGTGCGGATCTTCATCGGGGTGCTTCTTTCTGCAAAAGTCTCGTGGGCGAGGCCCTTAGTGAGCTGGGGAAGTTAGGCAAAGCTCACTCGAAAAACTGTAGGTTAGCCAAACCTAAGCACCAAGCGACAGGGGCATTAAGTGATGAGGATCACATCAATTACGAAACTGTTGCGTGTCCTAATTGCCGTCTTTGCCGGCTGCCGCTGACGCTGCTGACACCGACGCTGCTGCCTCCAGGGCCATCCACGCCTGAAGCTGGGTGGAAAGTTCGACGGCGGCGCCCGCCGGATATGTGTCGCTCGCCGGCCGCTGGGGGTCTGACGAGAAAACCGGCTCCCCGGCCCGTCCGTGCCGGGCCAGCGGTTCGCCCCCCGCGATCAGTCGGTGGCCGGCCCAGAGGGCGCCGGCCGTGCCGGCAACGAGGCCGGCGGCGGTGGTCCGGACGTCCGCCGGCAGCCGCCGGTCGTTGGCGGCCAGCGCCAGGTATCTGGTGAGGATGCCGGTGAAGAGCCCGCCGTCGCCCGTTCCGTCGCAGCGGAGAACCTTGCTTTCCGGGGGTACTGTCCCGTTGGTGACGGCGGCCGGCAGGGTGAGGTGCTCCGCCACTGCGCGCACCACGGTTGCGGCGCGTTCCAGGTTGGCGGTGCCGCCGAGTTCCAGCAGGGCGCCCAGGACTGGCCCCTGGTTGTAGGTGTAGATTGCATCCTCCAGCACGGTCTCCCCGGTGTTGCGGACCCGGATCCCGTCCAGGTAGAGCCCTCGGGCGGGGTCGAACAGCCGCGAATCCAGCCAGTCGAGCAGGGCCTGCGCCTTGGCGGTGTTGCCCGTGCGTGCATAGTAAAGCGCCACCGGGGCCGTTGCGGGGGTGTTCTTGAAGTCCCGCCGGGTGCTCCAAAAAGTGCCGCCGCCCAGGTCGTCGGTGGACGCCGAGTCGAACTGCAGCGTCAGGCTCTTGCGGATTCTCTCCTGCCGCCGGGGGCTGGGCCGCCGGCTCTCTTCGGCCAGCCGCTCCAGCCGGAGTGTGGACAGGGCCAGCCAGGCCATGTCGTCGTAGTAATGGTTGACGTACGTCAGGAAATTCCGCAGCCGGATGCCGGTGACCAGCCGCGAAGCGAGCTGGCCGGCGCTGGGGCGGGAGGCGCCGTCGAACTTTTCCGGACCGCGCCCGGCTCGTCCGAGTTCTCGAAAACCCGCGTCCACGAGGCAGTCCAGGTAGTGCGCCTGCCACCAGTAGTGCCACGGGCGGCGGAGGTTCCCGATCCGGCCGGAGGGGCGCGCGGTGGCCGCGATATGCGTCCCGGGCAGGAAAAACAGCCGCCGGCCGAACAGGTGCGTGACCGACCGTGCTGCCTCATCGGCCCGTTCCGCCCAGGCGGTGGCGGGCTCGGCGGCGTCCGGGGTGACGTCGGCATGCGGCTTGGTCATCTGGCCAGCCTACCGAACGGTCTGCCTGGTGAGCCGCCGGCCGGGGGTGCATCCGCCACCCATTTCAGTTAACATTCACTAACTAACGTTCGCGGCCGGGATCCGGATCCGCATCGACCGGTTCCGCATCAAGGAGGATGTATGGAAATCGAGGGTTCCGTCGCGCTCATCACGGGTGGTGCATCCGGCCTGGGCGCCGCCACGGCCCGCCGGCTGTTCGACGCCGGCGCTTCCGTGGTTCTCGCCGATCTCGCCTCCTCGGCGGGTGCCGCGTATGCCGATGAGCTGAATGCGGCCGGCCCGCAGAACCTCGCGGACCAGCAGTCGGCAGCCCCCAAGGCGGTTTTCGTTCCCGCGGATGTGACCAGCGAGGATCAGGTGCAGGCCGCCGTCGACGCCGCCGTGGGGCTGGGCCCGCTGCGCATCGTGGTGAACTGCGCCGGGATCGCCACGCCGGGCAAGGTTATGGGGCGCGACGGCGTGCTGCCGCTGGAGAACTTCCAGCGCGTCATCCAGATCAACCTGGTGGGGACGTTCAACGTGGTCCGGCTGGCCGCCGCTGCGATGGCCGCCACCGAACCTGCAGACACCGAGCTCGGCGGGGAGGAGCGCGGCGTCATCATCAACACCGCCTCGGTGGCCGCGTTCGACGGGCAGATCGGCCAGCCTGCCTACGCCGCCTCCAAGGGCGGAGTGGCCGCGATGACCCTGCCGCTGGCCCGTGAACTGGCCCGGTCACTGATCCGCGTGGTCACCATCGCCCCCGGGATTTTCGAGACCCCGATGATGGCCGGGCTGCCGCAGGAGGCGCAGGAGTCACTGGGCCGGCAGGTGCCGCACCCGTCCCGCCTGGGCCGGCCCGCCGAGTACGCCAACCTCGCTGCGCACATCGTGGAGAACGCCATGCTCAACGGCGAAACCATCCGCCTCGATGGCGCCATCCGGATGGGCCCGAAGTGAGCGGCACCGGACTTCGCGCCACTGGCCTGGGCAGCGCGGCGGCGGGCGGCACCAAGTCGGGCAGGGCTGAACCAGGGGGGACAGCGCAGGCGACGCCCGCCGTCGACACCCTGCCCACCGCCGACTTTTTCGGCTACGAGTCCTTGCTCAGCACCTCCGAGCAGCGCAAGCTGAGCGAGCTGCGGGATTTCCTGGCTGCGGAGATCGCGCCGTTCGCGGGGGACTGGTGGAACAAGGCCGAATTTCCGGCACACATCCTCCCCAAGCTGGCCGCCCTGGAGCTGAGCACGCCGGCCCAGCGCGGCTACAGCCACCTGTTCGCCGGGCTGGTGATCGCGGAGATGACGCGGGTGGACACATCGATTGCCACGTTCTTCCTGGTCCATCACGACCTCTTCGTCGAGTCGCTCTACCGGTTCGGCTCCGAGGACCAGCGCCGCCGGTATCTCGCCGACGCCGCGGATCTCACGACGACGGGCGCGTTTGCCCTGACCGAACCGGACCACGGTTCGGACGTGGCAGGCGGCATGGAGACGCGGGCGCGCCGGATATCGGGCGTTACGGGAGAGGCCGACGACGCCGGGGACTGCTGGGTGCTGAACGGCGCCAAGCGGTGGATCGGCAACGGGACGTTCTGCGACTACATGCTGGTGTGGGCGCGGGACGAGGCCGACGGCGCGGTGCGCGGCTTCATCGTGGACGCCGGCCTGACCGGGGTGAGCCGCAGCCGGATCGAGAACAAGATCGCCCTGCGCACCGTGCAGAACGCCGACATCGTTTTCGAGGACGTCCGGGTTGCCGAGGCCGACCGCTTCGCCGGCATTGGCAGTTTCGAGGACACCAATGAACTGCTCCTCGGTTCGCGCATCATGGTGGCGTGGCAGGCGGTGGGGCAGCAGCTGGCGGCGTTCGACGTCGCCCGGCAGTACGCCGTCGAACGCCGGCAGTTCGGCCGTCCGCTGGCGAGGTTCCAGCTCATCCAGCAGCAGCTGGTGTCCATGCTGGGAAACGCCGTGGCGAGCATGGGCATGATGGTCCGGATCGCGCAGCTGCAGGAGCATGGTGCCGGGATGGACGGTGCTGCGGCGGACGGTGCCGGGATGGCGCAGGTGGCACTGGCCAAGTCCTACACGTCGGCGCGGATGCGCGAAACCGTGGCCATGGGCCGGTCCATCCTGGGCGGCAACGGCATCGTCACGGACTACCGCATGGCCAAGATTTTCGCCGACGCCGAGGCCATCTACACCTACGAGGGCTCGTATGAGATCAACACGCTGATCGTTGGCCGCGCGGTCACGGGCGTGTCCGCGATCGCCTGACGCTCCTGCCCGGCCAGAGGGAAGCGCGAACTGGCAGGTAATACCCGCAAATCTCCGTTTTGAGGGTATTACCTGCCAGTTCGCGCTTGACCGTTCGCGCTCAGGAGGCGGGCTGTTTTTCCCCGGCCTCGATCCTGGCGTCGAGGCTGTTGTTCCGCACCGGCATGGGGCAGGTGCCGTATGGCGTGAAGGCGCTGGGGTAGTTAATGGCACGGTTGAAGTCCAGGACCACGGAGCCGTCCGGCCGCGGGCGTGCGGTGGACACCTTGCGCCACTCGTCGGTCGAGTCGCCGTTCGTCTCGTCGTGGAACGTGACGGTCAGGGCGCCGAGCTTCTCCTCTTCGGCCTGGAGCCGGTACTCGTGGTCCTTGCCGGGCAGCCGGAACACCAGTTCGCCGACGCTGCGGTGCACCCCGTCCACCAGCGGGTTTGCCGTGGAAATGGGCACATTCACGGGCTCACGGTAGGCCTCGAACCTGGCCTCCACCGCGAGGTCGGGCCGGAAATCGAAGGTGGGCACGCCGTCGAACTCGGTGAACACCGGCGACTGGGAATCCCGGGTGCGGACCGCATACCTGTCCGCGCGCATCGCCAGTTCCACCACCACCTGCCGGCCGTCCGCGCCGCCGAACTGCACCCACATCAGCGACTCTTCGTCCGCGAGCCGTGCGGTGACAGTCCCGTCCACCGGTTCCCCGGTCTCCACGAGCGTCAGTCCGTCGGACGCTGACGCGGTGATTGCCGCCGTCGTACCGTCCGCTGACCAGAGTCCGGGGACGAGGTCGACGGCGGCCGGCCCGGTTTCCAGCCACTGGAACGATGTGAGGGTGAGCCAGCCATGTTCGGCCGCGAGGGCGGTGGTGCGGCCTTTGCGGAAGCGGAGCCAGCGCTCGAGCTGGGCGTCTGCAGTGGTGCTCATGTGTCCTCCAACGGTGCTGTGTGTTGCAACCGGTGCGTGGCCGGCCATGGGGTCAACTGCGGGCTGTGCTGCTTCATTCCGGACGCCGGATTCCGGCGCCAGTGCGTTGCCGGGAGGTTGCCGGAACCCGCGCACTGCCGCCGGACGCGCGGCCGGCGTAGCCTAGGTGAAGGGCCCTATTCCCGCCGGATCCGGGGCCATGTCGCAGATGGAGCGTCCTAAATACAGCGACCGGCCGCTCCGGTTCAAGGGCCCGACGGTATCTGAGACATATTCCCGGGGTTCGGCCGGCTGCGGGTAACATCCCATAGGAACAGTAACCCGGCTCACAGTATCCAGCGCAGTGTACGAGCCAAAGTCAAACACTCGAAAGATAGTTTCCATGGCTGACACTGCAATGAATTCCGAAACAGATCTCGCCGCCGAACTCCGCGCCGACGTACGCCGGGTCTCCACCCTGCTGGGCGAATCCCTGGTCCGCCAGCACGGCCCCGAACTCCTTGACCTCGTGGAGCAGGTGCGCCTGCTGACGAAGGAATCCAAGGAAGCCGCCCGGGGCGGCGCGGATGCCACCGGCCCGTGGAGCGCGCACGACGTCGTCGCCCAGGTCCGCGAACTGCTCGCCTCCCTGCCGCTCGAGCAGGCGACCGACCTGGTCCGCGCCTTCGCCTTCTACTTCCACCTCGCCAACGCCGCCGAGCAGGTCCACCGGGTCCGCCGGCTGCGCACCCGGCAGGAGAAAGACGGCTGGCTGGCCAAGGCTGTCGAGGACATCGCGGGGCAGGCCGGCCCGGCGGTGCTGCAGGAGGTCGTCAACGAACTGGATGTGCGCCCGATCTTCACCGCGCACCCCACCGAGGCCTCCCGCCGTTCCGTGCTGGACAAGATCCGCAAGCTCTCGGACGTGCTGGCCCAGCCCACCGAGGAGGGCACCAGCGCCCGGCGCCGGCAGGACCGCCAGCTGTCCGAAATGATCGACCAGATGTGGCAGACGGACGAACTGCGCCAGGTCCGGCCCACTCCGGTGGACGAGGCCCGCAACGCCATCTACTACCTCAACAGCATCCTGACGGACGCACTGCCGGAGATGCTCACGGAATTCTCGGAACTCCTCGGCGAGCACGGCGTTGCGCTGCCGGCCCAGAACGCCCCGATCCGGTTTGGTTCCTGGATCGGCGGTGACCGCGACGGCAACCCCAACGTCACCGCGGCCGTGACCCATGAGATCCTCCAGCTCCAGAACCAGAACGCGGTGCGGATCAGCATCGCCATGCTCGACGAGCTCATCTCGATCCTGTCCAACTCCACGGCCCTCGCCGGCGCGGACCAAGCACTGCTCGACTCGATCGACGCCGACCTCGCGAAACTGCCCGGCCTGGACCGCCGCATCCTGGAACTTAACGCCCAGGAGCCCTACCGGCTGAAGCTGACCTGCATCAAGGCCAAGCTCATCAACACCGGCAAGCGGGTCGCCTCCGAATCCAAGCACCAGCCGGGCCGCGACTACACCTCCACCGAGGAGCTCATCGGCGAACTCGAGCTGCTGGAACTGTCCCTGCGCAACCACTCGGCGTCCCTCGTGGCCGACGGCGCGCTGGCCCGGGTCCGCCGCGCCATCGCGTCCTTCGGCCTCCACCTGGCCACCCTCGACATCCGCGAGCACGCAGACCACCACCACGACGCGGTCGGACAGCTCATGGACCGTCTCGGCGGTCCTGGCATCCGGTATGCCGAACTGACCCGGGAAGAGCGGCTCGAGGTGCTGAGCGCCGAACTCGCCTCCCGCCGTCCGCTGTCCGGACACCCGATCAGGCTCGACGGCGCCGCTGACGGCACGTACGACGTCTTCCGGGAGATCCGCCGCGCCCTGCGCACCTACGGCCCGGACGTCATCGAAACCTACATCATCTCCATGACCCGCGGCGCCGACGACGTCCTGGCCGCCGCCGTCCTGGCGCGCGAGGCCGGACTGGTCAGCCTTTTCGGAGATGCCCCCTACGCCAAGATCGGCTTCGCGCCGCTGCTGGAAACCGTCGAGGAGCTGCGCGCCTCGGCGGAGATCGTCGACCAGTTGCTGTCCGATCCGTCCTACCGCGAGCTGGTCCGGCTGCGCGGGGACGTCCAAGAAGTCATGCTCGGCTACTCAGACTCCAACAAGGAATCCGGCGTGATGACCAGCCAGTGGGAAATCCACAAAACCCAGCGCAAGCTGCGCGATATCGCCACCAAGCACGGGGTCCGAGTGCGCCTGTTCCACGGCCGCGGCGGTTCCGTGGGCCGCGGCGGCGGACCCACCTACGACGCCATCATGGCGCAGCCGAACGGTGTCCTCGAAGGTGAAATCAAGTTCACCGAACAGGGCGAGGTCATCTCCGACAAGTACTCCCTGCCGGAGCTGGCCCGCGAAAACCTTGAGCTGTCCCTCGCCGCCGTGCTGCAGGGGTCCGCGCTGCACCGCACGCCGCGCACCTCGGACGACCAGCGCGAGCGGTTCGGCCACGTCATGGAGACCATCTCCGACGCCGCGTTTGCCCGCTACCGCGGCCTCATCGACCACCCGGACCTGCCGGCGTACTTCCTGGCCTCGACGCCGGTGGAGCAGCTTGGTTCGCTGAACATCGGCTCCCGCCCGTCCAAGCGACCGGACTCCGGTGCGGGGCTGGGTGGCCTGCGCGCCATCCCGTGGGTGTTCGGCTGGACCCAGTCGCGGCAGATCGTGCCGGGCTGGTTCGGCGTCGGCTCCGGGCTGAAGGCGGCACGGGAAGCAGGCAACTCTGCCCAGCTCGTGGAGATGATGCACGGCTGGCACTTCTTCCGCTCGGTGCTGTCCAACGTGGAGATGACCCTCGCCAAGACGGATATGGAGATTGCCGGATACTACGTTGACACCCTGGTCCCGGAGGAGCTGCACCACCTCTTCCGTGCGATCCGGGACGAATACGAACTTACCGTGGCCGAGATTCAGAACCTCACCGGCGAGATCGTGCTCCTGGACGCCCAGCCCACGCTCAAACGGTCCCTGGAAATCCGCGACCAGTACCTCGACCCGATCAGCTACCTCCAGGTGGAATTGCTTCGCCGCGTGCGGGCAGAAGGTGCCAGCATTTCCGGTGGCGAGATCGACGAGCGCCTGCAGCGTGCCATGCTCATCACCGTCAACGGTGTGGCAGCCGGCCTCCGCAACACGGGGTAACCACTCAACGCTCCCTCATGTCCCGCAGGTTTTTCCCGGACGCTTCCTCACGTTTGGTTGGGTTGTTCCGGACGCTTCCTCACGTTTGGTTGGGTCGTCCCGGACGCTTCCTGACGCCGTGCGGGAGTGCTTGTGGATTCGGGCGGCAGGATCTGCGGAAGCGTCTGGTTCGGGCGGCGGGATCTTCGGAAGCGTCTGGTTCGAGGCGGCAGGATCTGCGGGGGCATCGGTGAAAAGCCTGCAGGACGTGAGGAATCGTTGGTGGAATGGGTGCGAAAGGTGAGGAAGCGTCAACTGCCGTAGTGCACCACGATGGTCCGGCGGGTCGTCCTGTTAGCGGTGTCGGGGGAATTGGCCGAGACGGGGGACTTAGCGGAGCCTGGGGGAACGGGCGAGCCGGGGCCGCCGTCGGAGTAGGCCACGGTGCTCACCCGCACCCCGTAGAGGGCTGACAGCTGGGCGTCGGTCAGGAGCTCCGCGGCCGGGCCTGTCCGCACGCCCGAGCGGCCCAGCAGGACCACGCGGTCGGCAAGGTGCAGGGCGTGGTCGGGATGGTGGGTGCTCAGGAGCAGGGCCATGCCGCCGGCCATCAGTTCACGCAGCAGCGTCAGGACGCGGGCCTGGTTCTTGAGGTCCAGGCCGGTGGCGGGCTCGTCCAGCACCAGGATGGGCGAGCCAGCGGCTATCGCCCGGGCGATCAGGATCAGCTGCTGCTCGCCGCCGCTGAGGGTGGGAAAACGCCGGTCCCGCAGCCCGGCCGCGCCCACCCGCTCCATCGCCTCGAGCGCTGCGTCATGGTCGGAGGGCCCGGGCGTCCGGAACACGCCAACGTGCCGTGCCCGCCCCATCAGGACCATGTCCAGCGCCCGGTAGGCAAAGGCGCTGCCGTGGGCCTGCGGCACGTAGCCCGCGCTTTCACTCCGCCGGACGGTTCCCTCCTGCGGTTCCAGCAACCCGGCGGCGCAACGCACCAGCGTGGTCTTGCCGCTCCCGTTGGGACCCAGCACGGCGGTGGCCGTTCCCGGCGGCACGCGGAAGCTGACGCCGCGGAACACCCAGTCCCGGGACGGGTAACCGAAGCCCACGCCGTCGAGTTCAAGCACTGTCCCAGACCTTCTCCCGGTTCCGGCGCAGGAGCAGGAAGAACACCGGCGCGCCGATCAGGGCGGTGAGGACGCCGAGCGGGATCTCCCCGGCGGTGGCGGTGCGGGCGATGGTGTCCACCAGGACGATATAGGCCCCGCCGAGCAGGAAGGAAACGGGCAGCAGGACGCGGTGGTCCGGTCCCACCCACATCCGGGCAAGGTGCGGGATCACCAGGCCCACCCAGCTGACGGCGCCGCTGACCGCCACGGCCCCGGCCACGATCAGTGCCACGGCCACCAGCACCACCCACCGGAGCGGGCGGGGGCGTACCCCCAGGGCGGCCGCGTCCTCGTCGCCGAGGGACAGCACGTTGATCCGCCACCGCAGCGCCACGAGGACGGCGGCTCCGCCCAGCACGGGGACCAGGGCTACCGCGACTTTGGCGAAGGTGGCTGAGGAGACGCTGCCCAGCAGCCAGAAGACGATGGCGGGCAGCGTGGTGTTGGGGTCCGCGATGTAGGTCACGAGGGCGACCAGAGCCGAAAAGAAGGATCCCGTGACCACCCCGCCGAGCACGACCATAAGCATCGGCGTCCCCGCGCGGCCGGATGTGATCAGGAACAGGGTCCCGAGGGCCAGCAGCCCGCAGGCAAAGGAGCCGCCCACCAGAAGAAACGAACCGAGGCCGAGCAGCAGGGCCAGGGCACCGCCGAACGACGCACCCGCGGAGACCCCGATGATCTCTGGGCTGACCAGGGGGTTGCGGAAAATCGCCTGCAGCGCGGCGCCGCCGATTGCCAGGCCGCCGCCCACCAGCAAGGCGAGCAGGACCCGGGGCAGCCGGACCAGCAGCACCACGTTCTGTTCGGTCCCGCTGGCTTGGACCGGGATCGGGGCGAGTTGCCCGGCCAGGATCTGGACCACGTGGTCCAGGGGCACGCTGTACCGGCCCACGGCCAGGGCCAGCACCGCCACCGCGGCAAGGAAGCAGGCAGTCAAGGCGATGGGGAGAACGACGGCGGGTTCCCGCCGTCGTTCTCCCGTTCCGGCGGCGGCAGCGGGGCCTGCCCGCGGCAGTGCCGGCGGCGCGGTCCGCAGCCGCCTGCCCAGGCGCGGGGAACCGGCCTCATCAAGCATTGAACTGCCGGTAGTTGGCGGACTGCCCGTTCTCCGCGGTCCAGAGAATCTTGTCCAGTTCTTTGGCCGTGAGCTCGTGGTTGTACAGGAACCTGAAGTATTCGGAAGCCTTGTCCCGCACCGCCGACTTCTCCCGGGGAAAGGCGATGTCGCCCAGCCAGTGCCACATGAGCGCCGACTCCTGCCCGGGCGGATCCCAGCGGTAGCCACCCAGCGGGACCTTGTAGACACGCTTGGCGCGGACCGCGGACACGTTCTGCCACACCGGGTCCGAGTAGATGTCCTGCGGCATTGCGGCGTCGAAGTTGCCCAGCAGGATCACCTCGGGATCCCAGCGCAGGACCTGCTCGATGTCCACGCCCACCATGCCGGTACCGGTCAGCGGATCCTTGCTGGTGGGCGGGTTGGAGCCGCCCACCAGCTTGATGTAGAAGTCGTTGTAGCTCTTGGCGCCGGCAACCTTGAGTCCGCCGGTGAAGCGGTTGAAGTACAGGATGCTCGGCCCTTTGGACGCGCGCCCGGCCGCCAGGGATTTGACCTCGGCAAGCTCGCGGTCGCTGCGGGTTTTGAGTTCGGTGGCACGTTCTGGCTTGCCGAGCATGGCGGCGAACATGGCCACCCACGCGTCCACGTCCTCCTGTGTGCCGGAGTTCTTCAACCCCAGGACCTGGAGTCCCGCCTTCTCCAGGGGCTCGATGAGCTGCGCGTCCGACCATTGGACCACCACATCCGGGTTGAGGGCCCGGATGCTTTCAACGTTTGCGGTGAAGTCCTGGGTGGCGATGTCGTGCGGCAGGTCCAGGGCGGCGGGAAACATGGTGCCCATGATGCCGTCGCGCATGGCCACCCAGGAGGCGTTGTGCATGGCCGCGAGGTGGTCGGCGCTGCGGTCGACGGCCACCAGCAGGGACGCCGACGGCATTGGAATGGTCACCACCCGGGCCACCGGCCGGGCGAAGGTCAGGGTCCTGCCGCGCTGGTCTGTGAGGCTGATGCTGTTGGTGCCGCCCGGAGAGGACGACGGCGGGGCGGTGCCGGATGCGCCGCATCCGGCCAGCAGGGCGGCGGAGCCGCCTGCCATGAGCACCTGTAGGGCGGCGCGGCGGTTTAGGTCTGCAGCTGTCATCGTTGACTCCCTGCGAGTGGGTCTTCACAGCATCCGCTTCACGGGCAGGGCTGTCAACGCCTTCGCCGGCGTTCCGGGAATTGCCGACGGCGGGCCGTCCCTA